>URKL01000092.1 GCA_900548485.1 uncultured Succinatimonas sp. | reverse complement strand
TGTTCTTATCTTGTTTTTTAACACATTGTTTTATAAATAAATTTGAAGGAATTTTTTTTGTCTATAAAAAAATTTATAAAAAAATATTATTAGAAAACTCTGAACCGTGATATCGCGCACATTCAATCACATTTTATTATTTATAATCACAATATATCGCTTTTAATCAATATATCCTTGTTTAAAACAAAAAATGCGGAAATAAGGGGAGTCCTATGAGAATTCAAAACAAAATCAAACTTTCTTTAGTAGCAATTATTGCTGGTAGTATGGTCTTATCAGGTTGCGGTGGCGACAACACCAAAAATAAAACAGAAACTGCAAGCTCTGCTACAGTGACCAAAGAAGACCCCATCGTTATAAGATTAGGACATCAATCTAACCCTGGTGAACCATTCTATGAAGGTTGCGAGAAATGGAAACAATTAGTTGAAGAAAAATCTAAGGGGGCTGTAAAAGTTGAATTATATCCATCAAACCAGCTTGGTTCTAAAGAAGATCTTTTAGATCAAATGGTTGCAGGAGAACCGATTTGTACTCTCGCCGACGGAGCCTATTTCTATGATCGCGGAATAAAAGATCTTGGAATTACATTTGGACCATATCTATTCAATTCCATGGATGAGGCTTATAAACTTTACAATAGTGAATGGTTTAATGGTCAAGCTAAATTGCTATCTGAAAAAGCTCAAATGCAAATATTAGCTTCTAATTGGAGATTCGGTGTAAGACACACTCTAACAACAAAACCATTAAATAGCATTGAAGATTTTAAAGGCCTCAAAATTCGTGTACCTACAAATGTTATTCAATTAAAAGGTCAAGAAGTTCTTGGTGCAAAACCAACCCCGATGCCTTTAGGTGAGGTATATACAGCTTTACAACAAGGAACTATTGACGGTGTAGAAAATCCTGTAGCTTTACTATATTACGGTAAATTCCATGAAGTAGCTAAATACCTTCTTTTGGACGCCCATGTCTACAATATGACAACCATTGTTGTTGGCACAAAATTCTATAACAGCTTAAGTCCTGATATTCAAAAACTCTTAGTTGAAACATGTAAAGAAGCTGGTGCATATCAAAACGAACTCTCAGAAAAAGCTGATGCTGAAATCTTACAAAAACTAAAAGATGAAGGCGTAACAGTCATCGAACCTTCTCCTGAATATAAGCAAAATCTTGTTGATACTTCAAAGGATTTTTACAGCTTGCCAGAGTTTAAGGATTGGAGTCCTAACCTTTATGACACTGTAAAAAAAGCTATGCAGTAATTACTTGGTAGGAGCCTCTTTACAGTGGCTCCTTAAATCAAGGAGATAAATATGAATAATAAATATCTTATAAATTTAGATTTAATTGTAGCTGGATTTTTCTTTTTTATTCTAGTTTCCGTTACATTTACGAATGTAATAATGCGTTATATTTTTTCAGATCCAATTACTTGGACAGAAGAAGTTCAAATGGCCAGCTTTTTATGGGTAATTTTTCTTGGTGCTGGTGCAGCTTTCCGTTATGGATCTCATGTTGCAGTAGAAATTGTGTTTGATCTATTAAAGCCTAAAACAAAATATTTTTTAGTTATTTTCAACTACATTCTAATGATGCTTCTTTTAGCCTATCTTATTTATTTGGGAATAAATTTAGAAGCTCTGCTTTATTCAATGTCAAAACACACTTACATCTTGCAAATGCAAGTATGGATGATTAACTCCATTGTGCCTATAGGATGTCTATTTATGATGTTTTGTTTATCTGTAAGTAGTTTTAATGAAATAAAACAATTACGTCAAAAAATTCTCTTGATAAATAAAGGAGAATAATTATGGATACAGCAATTGCCTTAAGTTGTATTTTTCTTTTAGTTTTTCTTTTTTTACGCTTACCAGTATTTATGGCTATTCTGGGAGCTGCAGCCACTTATTTTTTATTGCATAGCGATTTAAATCCTCAATTTATGGTTCAACGCATCATAGCAGGCACACAATCAAATGCATTATTAGCCATTCCATTCTTTGTTTGCGCTGGTGTATTTATGAATTACACTGGCGTTACCAAAAGAATCGTAGATTTTTGTGAATCACTGCTAGGAAATATTGTTGGCGGAATTGGTCATGTAACTATCTTAGTTGCAACAATTATGGGTGGCCTTTCAGGTTCAAATCTCGCTGATGCTGCAATGGAAGCAAAAATGCTCGCTCCAGAAATGGAAAGACGCGGTTTTAGCAAAGCTTTTGCATCTGTATTAGTAGCTACTTCAGCTATTATTACACCGTTAATTCCTCCTGGAATTGCAATGATCATTTATGGTTCTATAGCTAACGTATCCATAGGTAAATTATTTATCGCAGGTATTGGTCCAGGTCTAATGCTTTGCGTGTTACTTATGTTGTTAGTCTCATATTTATCCTACAAACGCGGTTACCGTTCTACAAAAAAAGTTGATACTTCTTTCTCAAGAGTTGTAACTACTTTTAAAGGAGCTTTTTTACCTTTGTGTTTGCCTATAATTATCATAGGCGGAATACGTGTTGGAGCTTTTACTCCTACAGAAGCTGGTTCTGTAGCTATTGTTTACGCAATATTTTTAGGCATTATCTACAAAGAAATGAAATTTTGTGATTGTGTCAAAGCTGTAAAAGAAACTATTCTCACAACTTCTGCCATTATGTTAATTGTAGGTGCAGCCTCTGCTTTTGCCTGGGTATTAACTAGAGAAAAAGTTCCCCAATATTTAACCTCTTTATTTATCGATCATTTAAATAATGCTGTAATTTTCCTCTTATTAGTAAATTTATTCTTAATATTCATAGGAATGTTTATTGAAGGCACCGCAGCAATGATCATATTAGTACCATTACTTGCTCCTATAGCAAGTCATTTTGGTATTGATGAAATTCAGTTTGCAATGGTTGTTATTTTTAACTTCTCTATAGGTACACTTACACCGCCTATGGGAACGCTTATGTTTGTAACTTGCTCAATCACAAAATGTCCTATGAGTACTTTTATCAAAGAAGCAGTTCCTTTCTATATGTTATTAGGTTTTGTATTGATAGCCCTAACCTTTATACCAATATTCACCACAGGACTTGTTAATCTAGTTTATTAATATAAAAAAAGACCGCAATGCGGTCTTTTTGTTTAAAGGCAAAAACATGACTGAATATTATTTACTTATAAAAAATGCTTCAATATATGACCCATTAACAAATACATTTATCAAAGAAGATCTTGCTATATGTAAAGATAAAATTGCCAAAAGGGGCAAAAATCTCTATGTAGAAGCACAACATACTATTGATGCTAAAAATTATTTTTTATCGCCAGGATTTATAGATCACCACTGCCATCTTTACCAAGGTAGTGATAACGGAGTAAATGCCGATAACTACGCTCTCCCTTTAGGTTGTACAAGTTTATGTGATGCCGGCAGTACAGGTTGCTCAAATTTTAAAGATTTTTATTTCAACAATATAAACAATAGCATTTGTAAAATTTACGTCTATCTTAATGTAGGTTCTTCTGGTCAAGTCAGTGAAAAATGCCCAGAAAACGTTAATCCAGATGCCATAGAAGATTCTCGTATAAAAGATTTATGTCAAAAATATCCCTGCATTCGAGGACTAAAATTACGCTACGATAATTGTTGTGTTAATAACAATGATTTAGCTCCTCTAATACATGCCCAAGAGTTAGCCAAATCTTTAGGATTATCATTATGTGTTCATTTCTCAAACCACCCAAGACCACTGGCTGACATATGCTCTATATTAGATAAAGGAGATATTCTTTGTCATACATATAATAAACAAGGGGAAAGCATCATAGATGAAAAAGGAAATTTATTGCCTTGCATAAAAAAAGCGCGAGAGAATGGCATTATATTTGACTCAGCTGATGGTTTTAAAAATTTTTCTTTTAATATTATTCGTCAAGCGATAAATTTAGATTTTCTCCCAGACATAATCAGCACAGACATAATAAATTCAAGAGCTTTTACATCAACTGCTTACGGACTAACTTATACAATGAGTAAATATTTAGGATTAGGTATTGATTTAAAAGAAATTATCAAAAGTGTCACAACTACCCCTTTAGAAGCAATGAAAATAAAAACAGATTCGTTTATGAAGGAAGGTGCATTTGCAGATCTTTGTTTATTTAAATTACAAGAAGTCGAAAAATTCAGAATTACTGATGCTTATGGAGAAAGTTTAGATCTTAAACAGATTATCCTTCCTAAAGTAACAATATGCAAAGGTAAAATTGCATATGCAAGCTTAGATCTTTGGGGAAATAATTATTAAAAAATTACTTATAAGCCATAATTGGAAACAATTATGGCTTTAAATAAAAAAATCATTAAAAAATATACCTTAAAGGTAGAAAGCTTCTGGTTGATTATGATTAAACTAAATACAACTCAATGCCTAAAGCTTTAATTTGCTCTTGAGCTACTTTAGGTAAGTTTGAATCGGTAATTATGATATCTACAGCATTTAATGGAGATACTTCATAAAGCTGACTTTTCCCATACTTACTGCTGTCTGCTACTAAAATTCGCTTAGAAACTATCTGAGTTAAATCACGCTTTAAATTAGCTTTCTCAATAGTAGGAGCTGTAATACCGCATTTTAAATCCCAGGCATTACAACTTATAAAAGTATATGCAGGATGAATAGAATCAATTACCTCTCGAGCCTTATCGCCAATACATGATTGAGAAGATCTATCTATAGTTCCGCCAGTTAAAGTTACCTCTGACTTTGAATCCATGTCTGCAAGCAAAACACCTATATGCAAATCAGTAGTGATTACCTTTAAAGACAATTTAGTCAATTTACGAGCAATTTCAATCGTTGTTGTACCCGCATCAAAAAGAACACTATCTCCGTTTTTAATAAAAGAAGCAGCCTTTTCTGCAATTTTTAACTTTTGTTCATGATTAAGTCGTTGTTTTTCTGAGGTTGTCGGCTGGCGACTTGGAGAGTCAATTAAAGTCACACTACCATGGACTCTGTAAACAACACCAGCCTTATCTAACTTGACTAAATCTCGTCTTACCGTCGCAGGAGAGGCTCCTGTTACAGAGACCAGATCATCAACAGTAGCTAAATTTTTTGTTTTTAAATATTCAACTATTTTTTCTTGTCTTGATAAAAACATAGGCGATAACTCTAAACCAGAACTAATTATATTTTTAATATTATATTAACAAATATTCAATGACTATGACCTTATATTGATTAACAATAATCATTTTTCATATTTTTTTGATTATTTATTTTAAAATGCGTGATTATATTCACGTTTTATTTGTTTTGATTGATTATAATCACTAATGTTGATTATTTAAGATTATTCGAGGTAATTATGGAACTCAAAGTAGCAATTATTGCTGACGATCTCACAGGTGCAAATGACAGCTCAGTTCAATTTGCCACACGTGGAATGAGTGCCGCTGTTGCTGTACCAGGAGTTCAATTCAATAACATTTCCTCATGTGAAGTTTTGGTAGTTGATACTGAGTCTCGCGATATTGACTCAAAAGATGCTTTCAAAAATGTATATGAGGCTACTAAAGAGCTTTTTAAATTAAATCCTCATATTACTTTTTATAAAAAAGTAGACTCTACTCTTAGAGGAAATATTGGTTCAGAGTTAGATGGTCTGTTTCAAGCTTATAAACCTCAATTTATAATTTTTGCTCCAGCTTTTATAGAGGGTGGAAGAACTACTCTTAACGGTATTCAATTTCTACACGGAAAGAAATTAGAAGATACTGAACTTGCTAACATTCCTAAAAGTCCTATTGATTGCTCCTATATTCCAGAGATTATTGCAAAACAATCAAATTTAAAAACAGCCGTTTTAGAACATGAAATTATCAAGCAGGGCATTGATGCTGTATTAAATACATTAAAAACTTTTGCTTTAAACAAAATTGAAGTTGTTATCTGTGACGCTATAAAAATTTCTGATTTAGATTTAATTGCTCAAGCTTCCCATAAATTTGAAAAAATTGCTTTCGCAGGTTCTGCTGGTTTAGCAAAGTCTTTATCAAAACTTTTACCTGAAGATCATATTGAAAAAATTACTCCAAAGGCAAATAAGGTTTTAATCTTAGCAGGCTCTATCAGTGAAGTTACTCGCGCTCAAACGAAAGCTTTATGTGATCAACGCTCTTTAAGCTTTATCAAAGCAGATCCTGTCTTATCAATTCAAGATCCTCTCAAAGCAGCATTCATTACCGCTCAAAAGGTAAAGGAAGCTTTAAATAAGCAGAATATAGTTCTTGTCAGTGGAGCTCCTGAGGAAGAAGACGTCAAGACCTCAGCTAAAGCTGGTGCAGAAGTAGGTCTTAATTATTTCCAAACAGGCGAACGTATGGCTACATTCATGGCCGAATTGATGCGATTATCCGCTGATCTGTTTGATGGTTTTGTTTTAACCGGTGGAGATACCGCTATCCATGCCTGTCAGGCCTGTGGAGCAAATCTCTTAACAATTATCTCTGAGGTCCAAGCAGGTATTCCTTTAGCTTGCATTGCCTCAGGACCACATCAAGGAAAATTTTTAATCACCAAAGCAGGAGCTTTTGGCAATACTAACGCATTTGTCGAAGCTACTGATATTTTAACTTGCAAAGGAAAATCTCATATGAAATTACCAGCCCTCGGTTTAACCATGGGTGATCCTGCTGGTATCGGCTCAGAGATTATTGTAAAAGCTCTTCTCGATCCACAGATCTACACCAAAGCTCGTCCTATCGTTTTTGGCGATGCTCATCAATTAGAACGTCTAGCAAAAATTTTAAAAGCTGATGTTGAAATTCACGTTATCAATGATGTTGAAGAAGCTAACCCTTCTGTAAAACGCATTGAAGTAATAGACCTTCACAACGTTCCTTGTGACATTCCTTTTGGTCAAATTAGTCCTGTATGTGGTAATGCTGCTTATGAATATATTGAGGCTGCAATCAAAGCACATGTTGACCATAAGATCCAAGCTATCGTTACCGCTCCTTTAAATAAGGAAGCTTTACATGCAGGTGGACACAATTTCCCAGGACATACCGAAATTTTAGCCACTTTAACCGGTACTAAAGATTATTCCATGATGCTTGTAAGTCCTAAACTGCGCGTCATCCATGTATCTACTGACCAGTTCACGAAGCTCATTATAGATTGGCTCCAGACGC
>URKL01000091.1 GCA_900548485.1 uncultured Succinatimonas sp. | reverse complement strand
TACATCCTTAAACTTAAGTACGAGGTTTTGTGTGCCCAAAATTTGATAAAACGGTAATAGAAAAATGATAACTGAATAATTTTTTTTTATAATTTTATAGTGTAATCAGTACTTTTTTATCACTTATTGTCTACCAAGCTATCTCCAAAGCAATTACTTACGTAAATTATCAAGCACCAGCTTCGTCCCCCAAAGGTAGACGTCTTTTAGAGGATTATGTTAAAAAAATTTTTGCTTTTAATTACGCCTTAAAAGATAAATTGCCAATATGCTAAAAATTATAGTTGCAAAACTTGCTCCTATAATAGGATAGATTCCATACACAAGGCTAAACGGGGCTACAATTTGATTTAAAACATAATAGCCAAAACCTAAGGCAATACCAGCTAAAATACGGGTACCCATATTTATCGATCTTAAAGGTCCAAATACGGTTGAAAGCGCTAATAAAAGCATGACAATCATACTAAAAGGAGCAATCAGCTTTTGATATAACTCAAGTCTAAATCTTGAGGCATCCTGATGGTTATCTTCAAGATAAGAAATATAGTCCATTAAACCTTTAATTGTTTGATTTTGATTGATATTTCCAATAACCTCTACACGCTCACTATTTAAATTCAGATGCCAAATCTGAGTGTCATCATGATAGGTCTTAATTTTTTCTTTTGTAAATTCTTTAGTGGTGACGTTATGCATAATCCACGCACCATTTTCATAGTTACCACTTTCGGCATGGATTTCCTTAAGCAAACTATTACCATCAAGTTCATAACGTAAAATTTTTGACAAAGAACCGTCTGTAAGCGTATGAGCCACGCCAATTATAGAATTGCCTTCTTTAAGCCATACACCTGATTTTGTAACTGCAACACTACCGCTATTTGATAAATAACTTAAACGAGTTTCTGCATGGCGTTCTAAAGGAGCGACTCCATACTCTGACACTAGCATTACCACTATAATCAAAGGAATGATGCTCTTTAGAGAGCTTAAAGCAATATTCAATCGTGATAAACCGATTGACTGCATAACGGTAATTTCAGAATTACGCGCCATAAAGCCTAAACCGATTACGCCACCAATTAAAATCGCTACTGGAGAAAATGTAACAAAAATACCCGGCAGATAATATCCTACATATTCACAGACAAATAAAAAGTCTACATCTCCTCGACCTATATACCGCATCTTATCAATAATAGTGATTATGGCAGTAAAAATGGTAAGACCAAAAGAGATCAAAATTACCGAATATAAAATATTTTTGCCAATATAGCGATCTAAGATACCGTACATAAATTGCCTCAAAATCAGATTTTTTCATTATATCATTGAGGGCAATAACCGCCAAAAAGCATTTTAAATACTTACAAAATAATCGATGGCCCTACATCACTTGCAAATTCATTGAGTTCTTTAATATAACGAGCATAGATCTGTTTTGGAAAACGTAAACTTGGACCTGTAATTGCAAAAGCTCCAACAAGCTTTTGTTTTGCATTAAATACAGGGACTGCTAAACTTTTTACACCATAGACGTATTCCATACTCTCGACACTATAACCACGCTGTTTGACATCAGAAAGCTCCTTTAACATTTTCTGATTATCAATGATGGTGTATTCAGTAAAACTCTCTCTCTTTTTTAAAACAAGCTCTTGGATTTGTTCATGAGACAAATTAGCAAAGAGAATTTTTCCTACGGCTGTACAATACAAAGGATATGTCTGTCCCACTATACTTTGATTTAAAATTCCTGAATTATGCGGAAAAGCACCGTCTAAAATCAAAGCTTGGTTATCTTCAAACACGCCAAAATAGATTGCCTCTCCTAATTTTTCGCATAAACCTTGAAGTTTAATGTGCAACTGTTGCTGAAAACTAAAGCGCTCTCTAATCAAATGAGCAATTTGCAAAAACTTTAAAGCTAAACAATATTGATGTGTAATAGGATCTTTTTTGACATAACCAAAAGCTTCAAAGGTAGTCAAAATTTCATGTACATTACTCTTATAGAGATTTAAAGCAGAACTTATCTCAGTAATTCCATAATATTTCTTCTCGCCAGATAAAAACTCAATAATCTGCAAAGCCTTGTTAAGTGATTTCAGCACTATCTTACCCTAATCAAAAATTACTAATGATAAATATTGTTCACTATTTAAGAACACTTATATAAAAATATTATGCAAAAATCAAAATAAATTCTAGATCTTTAGAACATATAAACAAAATTTCTTAAAAAATAAATTTCCATGTTTTTTTTGCATAAATCCTGGGTAAAAATTCAACAAACACATAGACAAACATTTGTTTTATTGAATTTAGATCACAATTTTGAATTTATAACCTCTAATAAATGAAATTGAGAGAATATATGATGCCTTATAATTAAGGAATCTTAGATCGTTTGTGTATACAAACAAACGTTTTTTTAAATAGATTTTGTTCTTTAATTCTGAACAAATATAAAGGAGCATCAATAATAATGGAGCTCAATTTTCCAAGCGGTATTTGGCCGGAGATGTTGACCCCTTTTAAAGAATCAGGTGCGATTGACTATGCCGGACTTAAAGCTTTAACTAAATGGTATATAGATCAAGGTTGTAGCGGTATCGTTGCTGATTGTCAGGCAAGTGAATCATTTTGTTTAAACTTACCTGAACGTATCGGTATAGCTAGTACTGTAATTGATGTTGCCAAAGGCAAAGTTCCTGTGATTGTCTCAGGCCATGTTGCTGACGACAAAAACTTACAAATTGAAGAATTATTACAAATTGTTGCTCTAGATCCTTCTGCAATCATCCTCAATACCAATCGTTTTGCCAACGAAAATGAAGATGATGATACCTGGAGACGTAATTGCGCTGAAGTTATTGAAGCTTTACCTGAGGATATGCCTCTAGGACTTTATGAATGCGCTTATCCATATAAAAGACTAATTAGTGATGAAAATCTAAAATGGTGTGCACAAAGCGGTAGATTCTACTTCCTGCACGATAACTCTTGTAGCTTACGTTTAATCAAAAAGCGTCTACAGATTGTTAAAAATACAGAATTAAAAATTTATAACGCTCATAGTGCTACCTTATTGCCATCTTTAAGAGCAGGTTGCAACGGCTTTTTTGGTGAGATGGGTGCTTTTCAGCCAAAGCTTTATGCTTGGTTATGCAAACATTTTAAAGATGAAAATGCTGAGAAACTTCAGGAATTTTTATCTAAAAGCGCCAATCTCGTAAAACACAATTTCCCTGGAAAAGCTAAATATTATCTTAAAGAATTTGAAAAACTTAAAATCAATACTTACAGTCGCATGCATGATGATCTAACCGAATTAAATATCGCAGAAATGCAAACTTTGAGAGACTACTCTCAAGAAATGAGAAAGAGCTTCTCCTTATAAATTGAAAGCCCCGAACCTTGGTTTGGGGCTTTGTTTTTAGCGTTTATTACGACGTGCTATTTCCGAACGGAAGCGATTACCAAAGTTTAATGGAAGCACTACAAACAGCAAGAAAAATATCGGCACTATATATAAGCCAGGCATTAAAGAATAAGATTCTGATTTTAAAAGATTATATAAAGCTAATAAAATTAAATAATAGCTTACATAAATAGCCATTGCCGGCCCTAAACGAGAAAAACGACCTTGTCTTGGATTAGTCATAGACAAAGGCACAGAAATTAAAGTTAAGACAAATACCGCTAAAATCGGTGCAATTCGCCACTGTAATTCAATCTTCATCTCATCTTTATCAGATTTTAAAAGCTCTAAAGTCGACACTCCAGAAATAGGCTTATCGTAGTAATCAGAACCTTCTTCTTTTTGTACAGGAATTGAGAACTTATCAAAAGCTGAAACTCTATAGGAATGATCTGGTAAAGGTCCTTGATAAGATTTGCCTTCGTTTAGATGTAACCACTGTACCCCGTCTTTATCAAAGCTTACACTTCCTGAATTTGAGATGGCTATAGAACGATCATAAGCTGACATAGGATGTGCAATTACCACTACATTACCTAAAGCCTTATCTTTTTTATTTGATTCCACTTGCTGTACATAAACAATATAATCAGCAAAATTAGAAAAACGTCCGCTTTCAATAGGTAAATATTGAGGATTTGTTTCAGCATCACTTAATAACGCTTTTTGATTAAAAGCGGCATAAGGCATAAAATACAAACTGTTAATACCGGTAATGATGGCAGTTAAGAAAGCCAAAACCATAGTGATTTTGACGATATCATGTCCCGAAAATCCCACCGATCTTAAAACCACCATCTCAGAGTCAGAGGAGATTCTTCCCACTGCGACTAAAACTGCAATAAATATGGTTAATGGGAGCATGATAAAAGCTATAGACGGTATAGAATAAATTACCATCGAGGAAACAATATCAACCGGAACTCTGCCTACTGTTGCTCGCCCAATGTATTTTATTGTGCTTTGACATAAAAAGACTGCCAACAAAATTATGGTAGTTGCTAGCTGTACTTTAAAAATCTCTTTGAAGATATATTTATAAATAATCAAGCTAAATACCTTAAGATTTTAAATTATCAATCCATGAGCGCATAAAAATCTGCGGAGCTCTTAAAGGTGCCATATTATTACCTCCAAGTAAAAACTTTAAAGCATTTTTAGCAATAAAAATTTGCTTAGCTTTAATTTTCAACAAAGAATTTAAATCAAGTCCTACAAGTAAAGGTAATTTTTCCTCAGCAATATGAGCTTTATATTTTAACAGCTCTAATAAAAATTCCTCCAAAATTGCTACACGTTCTTGAGGTGTAAATAGAGGAACTTTTAAATCCTTTTTAAAAAGTTTTTCAATAAAATCCCGAGGATCTTGTTTATTACACAAAGTATCGCCTAATGATTTTAAAAGATCTAAAATTTTTTCAATTTTCTGCGATCTTATAAGATCTGCTGCAGCAAAAGGAGCATCTGCACTTAAACATAAAGCTTGAGCTGCATATTTAGTATCAACTTGCATATTCTCAAGCTCTCTGCAAGCACTCTCAAAGTCAGGTCTTTTTATATAGATTTTAAAAGCTCGCGATAAAATTGTGGGTAACAGAGCATCCGTACTCTTTGTAAGCATGATAATTAAAGTATTCTCAGGAGGCTCTTCAAAAGTCTTTAAAATTGCATTGGCAGCCGCTTCAGGCATTAAATGTGCATTTGAAATTACCGCAACTTTTCCTCGTGCTCCCATTGAAGATTGCATTATCCAATCTTGAAAACGACGTAAAGTATCGATACGTAAAGATGTACCATCAGATCTTATAGTATTTTCTAATAAGTCTAAGGTCCTATGACTAAGGTCTTCCTCGTGATCAAAAGCATCCTTTGTTGAGCTTAAAACCGCTAAAAAATCGGGATGACTTAAATTTTCACCTGTCAATTGCATACAGGAATGGCAATGTCCACAAGGTTGCTTACCTTGGCGATTTTCACATAAAAAAAGCTTAGCTATAGCAATTGCTAAGCTCGCACTTTGTAAACGTAAATCGCCAGAGATAATTATAGATGAAGGTAAACGATTTAACTCTAAAGCTAAAGTTACTTCATCATATGCACTTTGAAGCCACGGCTTTAAATTAGACATGCAATTTCCTCTAAAGCACAAGATACAACCTTTGCAAAAGGTTCTTCAGCATTGATAACTTTAACATCTTGTGGGTGAGCATGAGCATAATCAAGATAAGCTTTACGAACCCTCTCAAAAAAGGCATATTCAGATAATTCAAAGCGATCTAAGCTTCCTCTTTGCCTGACGCGCTCTAAACCAATCTTAGGACTTAAATCTAATAACAAGGTTAAATCAGGTTTAAAATCTCCCATCGCGACTTGGCGTGCCTTATAAATAAGATCTAAATCCATACCTCGTCCACCACCTTGATAGGCAATTGAGGAGAGATCATGTCGATCACAAATAACATCTATATTTTGGGCTAATAGAGGTTTTATCTTAGTATTTACTAATTGAGCTCGAGCTGCATACATAAGCAATAACTCACAGCGGTTGCATAAATCCTCATCATCTCGCTTAGTTTTTAAAATCTGTCTTATCTGTTCTGCAACAGCCGTACCACCAGGCTCACGAACACATTCAACTTTGCGGCCTTTAGCCTCTAAAAACTCTTTAATCTTAATGATAAGCGAGGATTTTCCTGCGCCTTCAACACCCTCTAATGTAATAAACAAACCTGACATTTTTTTATCTTCAAATAATATTAAAACAAAAGTTATTTTTCAGTTGCTTGATTATCAGTTACAGTCACAGCTTTATTTTCATCTGTAAGTGTAGACTCACTCTCTTTTGCATTTTTTTTAAGCTCGCTCTTATATTTGCGTAGCTTACGACGGTAATCAGCGACTGCCTGATTATGTTCTTTAAGCGATGAGGAAAATACATGCCCATCTTTTGGTGATACCCCAGAGGCCACAAAATATAAAGCCTTAGTTTTAGCTGGATGTAATACCGCCTCAATTGAAGCCTCTCTTGGCATTGCAATAGGGGTTGGGGGTAGGCCATCGCGCGTATATGTATTGTATATGGTGTCTTTGTTTAAATGACCTCGCGTTAATTTTCCTGAAAAAGTTGGAGAAAGGCCGTACATTACCGTAGGATCTGTTTGCAAACGCATCTTTTTTCTTAAACGATTATAAAAAACTCCAGCCACTTGCGCTCTCTCACTATCTAGCATAGTCTCGCGCTCAACAATTGAAGCTAAAATTAAAACTTCATAAGGAGTTTTTAAATATAAATCAGGGGCTCTCTCATCCCAAGCCTTACGCATATAATTTGCCATTTTAAATAAAGACTGTTTGAGTACAGAACTAAAAGGAACCTCCTCTACCATAGGATAGGTTGCCGGCAAGAGTAAACCTTCAAAAGAATCATGAGAGCCGCCTAGAGCTTCTAATAATTCTTTGTCATCCACAAATAAAGACTCCATGTATTGACGAGGATTTTTTACCTCCTCAAAAAATTTATCTTCTTTTAGCTCACTATTTTTGAATTTTATTAGCAAACTCTCAAAGGTGCCTTCCTGTATTTCCTGTACGCACCCGCCAAAGCTTTCCGGAAAAAAGCCTTGTCCTTTCCACAGAACAGAACGGGATCTCTCCTGCGTGGAACTGGAAACCTTCCGGCAGCTCCGTCTCCTCTTTCACGGAACAACAGGTTACCACTGTCCTTGCCGGACAGATTTCTTTTCTTTCGATGCCCAGTAATTTTAAATATACGGATTCATGTTCCAGTCCGACCTGATTCAGATGAAATTCCTGAACTTCCTTCAGCCATGAGAACAATTCCAAAAGCGCAAT
>URKL01000090.1 GCA_900548485.1 uncultured Succinatimonas sp. | reverse complement strand
CACACTACATCCTTAAACTTAAGTACGAGGTTTTGTGTGCCTAAAATTTGATAAAACTTAATAAGGAAAAAATTTCAAATAAAGTTGTTTAATTGGCAATAGTGTCTAAATTAAGATTACTGGGCACTAAAATATAATTATCATTGACAGGAAATTTAAGGAGTTTTGACATAGTATCACTCCTAATATTATTATTTTTACCGATTTCTAAACAAATTTTAGCCATTGTCCGATAGTCGTGACTTACAGATCCTTCTAATAGCCCCTTATGAATTGCTGTTAGAGCCTCTGGAATGGAATCAATACCAAAAATAGGGATCTTGCTATATCCTTGGCCTATATTATAACCATTCATCTGTAATGCTTGTAAGGCGCCTAAAGCCATGGAATCATTATTTGAAACGATAATATCAACATCATCTAAGCCATTCTTTTTTATATATTCCAAGGTCTGTTCAAAAGAACTATCAAATGACCAATCAGCATTGATAGTAGCTACTCGTTCAAATTTTATCTGAGCTTTTTTAAGTTCTTCAATCATACGCTGCGAACGAAATTCACTTGTGTAGTCACTAAAAGAACCTTTCAATAAGATAATATCAAGTCTATTGTTTTCATTACGATCATAATCTGGATGAGTGGTAACATAATTAACTACCATTTTTCCTTGAGCTTCACCAATTTCAATTGGATTGGAGCCTACATACCAAACCTTATCGTAACTTATCATTGCCTCTGCATCAGGTTTATGATTAAAAAAAACCAAAGTTTGACCTTGTTCTCTGGCATAGCTTACAAGAGGCTGGGAATAAAAGGATTTAGAAAGATTGACGATTTTCATGCATTTATCAGAACTTACTGATAAAAACTGTTGCATTTGAAGCTCTTCTTGACCTTGCGCATCAAAACTTCTGATTTTTTGACCTAAAGGCAAGCCCTGAGCTTTAAGGCTATCATCAAAGCTTGACATAAAAGGATCTGAGGCATTGCTATAAAATACATCTATACAACCAGATGCTTTTGATTCTGAAGCTGACGACTGAAAAATACTCAGACAGCCTAATAAAAACAAGGCCTTAATACCTCTCATGCTGCCTCCTGCAAAAAAAGCTCTATTTTGTGATGTGCATTGTAACTTATTAAAGATAAACCGGAATATTTTTTATCAAAAGTTTAATGAAAAATCTTAAAAAGAAATTTATTTGCTATATTTGCGTGCATAAAAATTTTTATAAAAAAAATTAAATTTTTTGAACTTTTACAGAATCTTACAGTCTATAAAGTATATCCGCAAAGACAAACATTTTTTTAATGGTCTTCGCCATATAAATCTCATTTCCAACTAATCAGCCCGACTCCTAGAGCCGGGCCATTTTTTTTGTACTGTAAAATTTCAGCTTCTACCTTTTTATGTTACCGGTAAAAATAGACGCTAATAAAAATCAAGAAGTTAAGCTTTTTTTGTTCATTATTATTATAAAAGCTATAACTAAGACTTTGAATCTTTCGGCAAATTTGAATTTAAAACTTGTATGATAGTGAAATTTTTCCTAGTTTTTACTATTATTTAACTCAGAACACACACATAAAAATACTGGAGTTAGAAATGAACGATATCGGTTTAATTGGTTTAGGCGTAATGGGTAGCAATTTAGCTCTCAATATTGCCGATCACGGCTATAAGATTAGTGTATACAACTACACCCCAGATCTAGTCGAAAAATTTACCAAGGAAAACTCCCATGAAAATGCCTTTGCTTTCACTGATTTAAAGGAGTTTGTATCTTCTTTAAGTTTACCCCGCAAAATCATGATCATGGTTACCGCAGGCGCTGCCGTTGATTCTTGTATCAAGGCTTTAGTTCCTCTTTTAAATGCCGGCGATATCATCATGGATATGGGTAACTCCAATTATCAGGATTCTCGTCGTCGTACTGAAGAATTATCTAAATTAAATATCGACTTTATGGGTATCGGCGTCTCAGGTGGTGCAGCTGGTGCTCGTAATGGTCCTGCAATTATGCCTGGTGGTACCGCTGACGATTACAGCAAAGTAGGTCACATCTTAGAAGCCATTTCTGCTAAAGCATATGATGGAGCTCCTTGCTGTGCTCATATGGGTACTGATGGCGCTGGTCACTATGTCAAAATGGTTCACAACGGTATTGAATATGCCGATATGCAACTTATAGCCGAAACCTATTTACTCTTAAAGAACTTAGGCGGTCTTGATAATCAAGAAATTGCAAAGATCTTTAACCAATACAATCAAGGCAAACTGAAAAGCTATCTAATTGAAATTGCAGCAGACGTTCTTGCTCAAAAAAATCCTTTAGGCGAGGGTGAACTTATTGACTATATCACCGATAGTGCTGGACAAAAAGGCACTGGTAAATGGACCGCTATCTCAGCAATTGAACAAGGTGTAGATCTCAGCATGATCGATGCCGCTTGCAATGCTCGCTTTACCTCTTCTCATTTAAATGAGCGTTTAGAGCGTGCCCAACGCGAAGATAAGATCCCTACTTGCGGTAAAGTAAATATTGAAGATCTCGCTAAAACTATGGAAGATTGCCTATACCTATGCAAGATTGCCGCCTATGCCCAGGGTTTTGTCCACTATAAAGATGCCTCAGATACCTATGGCTGGAATTTAGATTTAGGTAAAATTGCAAAGATTTTCCGCGGTGGTTGCATCATTCAAGCTCGTTTCTTAGATACCATCACTAAAGCCTATGAAGAAAATAATCAATTAGTAAATCTTATGGATGCACCTTTCTTCAGAGAGCAAATCAAACTCTGCATAAATTCTGCAAGAAAAGTTTTAGTCGCAGCTGTTAGCGCTGGTATTCCTGTACCTGCCTTAAGTGCAGCTATTTCCTATATTGATGCTATGAACAGCGAATGTGTAGGTGCAAACATGATTCAAGGCTTAAGAGATTACTTCGGTGCTCATACTTTTATCTATAAAGGTCAGAGCTCAGCTATGCATCATGAATGGAAAAAGATGTTTTAAATCATACAAATAAAATAATTAAAAAAAATTTAAAAATTTTTTAATTTTTTTTGAACTTTTTGGATAAATGCCAGTCAAAGAAGTATATCGCAAAGATAACAGATTTCCTGTCTGACTTGTGCATATAAATCCAATTCTTTAAAAGCCCGGCTCCAAACAGCCGGGTATTTTTTTGCACAAAACTAAACTTTAGAAATTTTAAGACAAAAACCTGCACAAATAGAAGTTGAACCTAAAGCACATAAATTTCCTAAAGCTTTAGGATTGTGCTCTTCATCATAAACTACGCACATAAGAGCTCTCTCCCACAGAGGGATCTGATACTCACCCATAAGCTTCTTAAGTTCACGCGATCTATGTCTACTTACAGGCTTTAATTTCAGACTTCCTCGATAGTTAAAATCAAGATAAACCTTATTTGAATTTAAACTAAAAGCTAAAAGCTTATCTGAGCTCCTTTCTAAAGTATAAATAAAATCACCTAAATGTAGAGACTTACCTACCTCAAGTTCATATATACCTACAGGAGGTAAATTCACCTTAGGCACAATCACAAGATAGTCTAAATAGCGCTTTAAATACAGATAGTCATTAAGCTTTAGCGAAGCTTTAGTATCATGATCACTTTTACAAAAACGCAATGCTTGCTCAATACAGGCAAATTCTGGATTTAAATCTAAGTTTAAAACTAGAAATTTTCTTAAAAGACAAGTTGCTAAAGCAATATCATTGAGATCAAACTGCTTAAGGTCTAAGGCTTTATAAGTTCTAAAATTAACACAAGCTTTAGTATAAGCCTCATCTACGTAACGATCTGCAAGCTCGTGCTCTAAACTACATAAATAACTACTTCTTAAAATCGCTCTATCAATTCCTTCAAAACGCTCACGCAATAAAGGTAAGACCTTAAGACGAATAAAATTACGCTCAAACTTTAAATACGAATTTGAAATATCATAAACATAATCATATCCTAAAGCCTTCACTAACTCTTCAATTTGCTTTTTATGCAAATTAAGACAAGGTCTTACGATAGTTCCTCGTTTATCTATTAAAAACTCTTGCATGCCTGCCAGTCCTTCAGGACCTGAACCGCGTTTTAGAGCTAAGAGAAAATTTTCGACCTCATCATCAGCCTGATGACCTAACAGCAAAACACCGTCTTTTAAGTTTTCAAGTAAGGCCCTATAACGCTCATCTCGAGACACCGCTTCAGGAGAAAGGCCTTTGCCATAAACAATATTAAGTTTTGGGGTGATAAATTCATCTACCGCAACTCTTTGACAAAGCTTATAACAATGCTCAAGCCAGATAGGATCGTCAGCATCTAATCCATGAATACAATGCACCGCCACTACTTGGTATTGTGGATTTAGCTTGCGCATTTCAATGGCTAATAACAGAACTAAGGTAGAATCCGCCCCTCCAGAGAGGCCTACTACTAAGCGTTTTTGAGGAATGATTTTAGAGAATTTTTGGGCCATCTCCTCGAGTATGGCCCATGCTTTAGAACTTAACAATATCCGTAATGCATCAAACGGTTATAACGCTCATCGACAATCTTATCGACAGGTGAATTTAAGAGCTCCTTAATATCCGTTTCAATGCGCTCCTTTAATAATTTTGCCATCTCATCATAAGCGCGGTGAGCGCCACCTAAAGGCTCTTCGACAATATTATCGATAAGTTTCAACTCTTTTAAACGAGATGCAGTAATATTCATAGCCTCGGCAGCTAAGGAAGCTTTATCAGCACTCTTCCATAAAATAGAGGCACAGCCCTCTGGAGAGATTACAGAATAGGTTGAATATTGCAACATATTTACTCTGTCACCTACACCAATAGCTAAAGCGCCACCTGAACCACCTTCACCAATAACAGTACATACAATCGGCACTCTTAAATGAGACATAAGCTTTAAAGACTCGGCAATCGCACCAGCTTGAGATCTCTCCTCGGCACCTACTCCAGGATAAGCACCAGGAGTATCGATAAAGGTAACAATTGGCATATGGAAGCGCTCAGCTAATTGCATCAAGCGCATAGCTTTACGATAGCCCTCAGGACGAGGCATACCAAAATTACGTAAAGTACGCTCGCGAGTATCACGGCCTTTTTGATGACCTATAACCATAACAGGCATACCATTTAAACGCGCAATACCACCAATAATCGCCTTATCATCAGCAAAAGCACGATCGCCTGATAATTCATGGAAATCTGTAAACATGCGACTTATATAATCCAAAGTATAAGGACGCATAGGATGACGAGATAATTGGGAAATCTGCCAAGCACTTAAAGAAGAAAAAATCTTCGAAGTTAACTCCTTATTCTTCTTTTCAAGCTGATGCAGTTCCTTAGTCAAATCTAAATTAGAGCTGACATCCTCACTCAGACGCTTTAATTCTTCAATATGCGCCAATAGATCGGCTATCGGTTGCTCAAATTCTAAATAATTAATATTCATATTCATTTCCCAATTGAATCACCGCATTTCGGCTCAATTTACTACAATTCGTTATCAAATTCTATAGTAGTCTGTTGCAAAGACTCCAAACGTCTTTTGACTGGACCATAGCTACGTCTATAACAATCTAAGACCGGCAAGCGTTGCAATAAAGACAAATGCCCTGCTGTTGGATAACCTTTATGCTTGGCAAACTGATATTCAGGATATTGCTTATCAAGCTTAATAAGCTGTCGATCACGCTCAACTTTAGCTAAGATTGAGGCAGCAGAAATTTCCTTAACTAAGGAGTCGCCTTTAACTACTGCCATCATCGCTAATGGTAATTGTCCTGGAACTTTATTGCCATCAACTAACATAAGTTCACAGGCTTTATTCATATTTAAATAAGCTCGACGCATGGCTAACATCGAAGCTTGTAAAATATTTAGTTCATCAATTTCCTGAGGAGTACATTGACCAATGCCATAGCACAAAGCTCTTTCTTTGATTAGAATCTCTAAGGCCTCACGTTTTTTTGCACTAAGCTTTTTAGAATCATTAAGACCTTCAATTGGGCGATCTTTATCTAAAACTACACAAGCTGCCACCACATTACCCATTAAAGGTCCACGGCCAGCCTCATCTACACCGCAGACTAAATGTGTAGTTGGATCTAAAGGATATACCCAAGGCTCAAGTTCTTTTTTTTGCATAATAATTCCTAAAACTTAGGCTCGGTCTTATCTGTTGAGGTTTTTAAAGCACTAGTATCAGGAAGTGTTACCTCAGGCTCAATATTATTACGTTCACTAACAGCAGGAGAACTCTCTGCGTCTTCTTTATCTGAAAGGTTATTACCACATTGCTTGACTATATCTAAAATAGCTTGTGTAGCAATCTCATCAGAATTACAGCGAATCGCCTCGTGGATCTTATAAAACTCTTTTTTCATTAAGAGATTATCTGAGGTTAAGAGCTTTATCATTTCCTCAGTTAAAGCCTCAGCTGTACAATTTTCCTGAATAAATTCGCTAACTACCTTATGACCTGCGATTAAATTAGGTAAAGAAAAAGTATCTACCTTTAATAATTTTCTAGCTAAAGCGGCAGTTAAAGGATTAACTTTATAAGCCACACAGAAAGGCACTTTTGCTAAAGTCACTTCTAAAGCTACAGTACCCGAGGTCAACAAAATGGCATCACATGAGGCCATCATATCTATGGTGTTACCAACATAGATAGTCAAAGATAAATCAGGAGCATGTTCAAGCCAAGCATCTTTTAAAAGTTGTGCATGAGCGTAGCTTGGGACAGAAGATATAAACACAGTGTCTTTAAGTTTAGCCTTCACCATTCTGGCAGTTGCGGCATAAATGGGCAACATATTAGAAATAACGCCATAGCGACTACCTGGCAATATTCCCATAACCTTACCGTGAATAGGCTCTACACTGGTGCGGAAAAGATCTAATCTCTCCCTAGCGCTTTCCTGAGAGTTTTCCATAGGAATACTCTGAGCTAAGGTATGACCAACATAAACACATTTTACGTTTTGATTGTCATAAAAATTCTTTTCAAAAGGTAAAAGCGCCAAGACACAATCACAAGCTTTTCGGATTTTCTTCATTCGTCCTTCACGCCAAGCCCATACAGAAGGACTTACATAATGAACTGTAGGAATACCGGCAGCTCGCACACGCTTTTCTACGCTTAAATTAAAATCAGGTGCGTCAATACCAATCAAAACACAAGGACGCATAGATATGATTTTACGAGTAATTTTAGTTCTAATACTTAAAATTTTAGGTAAATGAACTAACACCTCTAGATGAATATTTGGGAAGGTCATGTGGAACGCTACGGAGTATTTTATCCGATGCAG
>URKL01000089.1 GCA_900548485.1 uncultured Succinatimonas sp. | reverse complement strand
TAGTTCCAATCCCGGTTTTGATGGTTATGGCGTTGTGCTTTTGGTTTATTATTCCGTGTCTCAAAGCCAGCTACTAAAGAAGTCTTAGGCGATTTAGCTTCTACTGTTTCAGGTGTAGTTAGAATTGTAATTCGCTTCGCTCCTTTAGGTGTTATGGGCTTAGTTTATTCCTCTTGCACCCAGGAAGGTGGTTTTTACAATTTATTAAATTATCTGCATGTCGTTGTCGTTTTAGTCAGCACTATGCTCATTATCGCCTTTATTGTAAATCCTTTGATTGTTTTGGCTGTTACTCGTCAAAATCCTTATCCTTTAATTTTAACTAGTATTACTCAATCAGGTATCACTGCCTTCTTTACTAGATCTTCAGCTGCCAATATTCCTGTCAACTTAAGTTTATGTGAAAAATTAGGTGTACCTCGTGAGACCTATACCATCTCTATTCCTTTAGGTTGCACTATCAATATGGCTGGTGCTGCTGTAACCATCGTCGTTATGACCATGGCTGCGGTTCACACCTTAGGTATTCAGGTTGATTTTGCCTCAGCCTTGTTAATGTGTATTGCCTCTGTATTATGTGCTTGTGGAACCTCTGGTATTGCTGGTGGCTCTTTAATGTTGATTCCTCTCTCTTGCTCTATCTTTGGTATCAGCAATGACATTGCTATGCAAGTTGTAGGTATTGGCTTTATCATCGGTGTAATTCAAGATTCAACCGAGACTGCTTTAAATAGTTCCTCAGATGTAGTCTTCACTGCTGCCGCTTGTGGTATTACTAAAGTAAAAGATTAATAAAAAAATCTTCATAAAAAAAGGCATACTAAATATAGTATGCCTTTTCACTTTTTAAATTTTAATTAAAAACGAGAGTTAAAACCTACATATGCCTGAGCTGAAGGATCGGTCTCAAAGGATCTGATCTCATCGCCATGTTTATTATAGATCTTATATTCATGAGCAAATTTTAAGCCAACACCTGCTGTTATGCTAAAGGCCCTCATTGGGGTGATGGTTACACCGACATTAGCCTCAGCAAACTCTTCAGCTAAATAACCGTCATGGGCTAAAATATTATCATTGCTTAACTGATAGATATCCTGATTTACCGGGATTGCAGTAACTTTGCCGTTTAAGGCTAAGAACTCGCTAAAGCGATATTGAGCATCAATCATCGGGAAACCTAAAACATAAGATAAGCCGTAATCAGAGCTATCGCGGTAATTTAAAGTTAAAATCGGATAGATTTTTGAATCAGGCTCATTGATATTAGCGCCAATACCACCTGAGATCCTATAATCGCCATTGATAGCATAGGTCAAACCTGCGCGCGGTCTGATGTTATAGTTTTCAGTTGCATCAAAATCATCTTCCCAACCAAAAGCAGCGCCAACACCAGCAAAATAACCCCATTGTGCATTGAGACTATCTTTAAAATGTAAATCAGCAAATAATAGGCTCATATCATCAAAAAGCTCAGGTCCTGAGAAATCATAAGAGGTTCCTTTATATCCTAGAGTAAAATACTCATTACCTCCCATAAGACCATAACTTGTAGAGCTGACATCACCATTAAAATCATCAAAATCAGCTGCACTTGTGGTTGAAAAAGTAGGAGTGATCCAGAAGGAAGCCTGAGACGGAGCTGCGACTAAGGCAGAAGCCACAACTGCGGCTAAAAGACAAACTTTACGCATTATTACCTCAAAAAAAGCGCAATAAATTCCACTTAGAATTTAAAATTAAATGGGGAAATTTTTAGCTTACGATGCTTGCAGCATAGTATGAACTAAAAAAATCTAATTCAACACACAGATTTAAAAAAAATGTAAAGCAAAAAAGAAAAAACTTAATAATCAAAAAGTTTTGATCTTAATCAGCTTGGATTGAACCACATGATGGACATTTTTTATTGCATTTAGGTAATCTTAATTTTTTAACATTTAAAGTTAAACCATCAACAGTAAGCATATATCCCTTTAAAATTTCTCCACAGGAAGTTAAATATTTAATTGCCTCTAGAGCTTGCAAACTTCCCATAATGCCACACATTGCACCTATTACGCCTAAAGATGCAGGATCTGGCAAAACACCATCTTCAGGGATCTCGCCAAAAATACAGCGATAGCAAGGACTCCTACCTGGAACACATGTCATAATTTGTCCTGTAAAACGCACTACAGCTGCATGACAAAAAGGCTTATTTATACTGACAGCTCCATCTGAAACCATATATTTTGATTTAAGACTGTCTGTACAATCTAAAATGAAATCATAATCACCAGCGATGGTAGCAAAATTGTCTAAATTAAGCTTGAGAGCATAAGTTTTAATCTCAATTTCATTATTTAATTTAGATAAGCTATCTTGAGCCGATTCTACTTTAGGAATACCTAACTTAGAGGTGCTATGCAAAATTTGACGTTGTAAATTAGAGATTTCCACAACATCATTATCTACAAGGCCTAAATGACCAATCCCAGCTGCAGCCAAATATAAAGCAGCGGGGGACCCTAAACCACCACACCCAACAATTAATACCTTTGACTCTTTAAGTTTTTTTTGTCCTAAAACGCCAATTTCTTTAACATTAATATTGCGTTTATAGCGTTGAATTTCGAGAGAAGTAAGTTCCATAAGCTTTTTCACTAATTAAAAAGCCCTCAAATTGAGGGCTTAACTTAAACATGTAAATGTTTTACACGATCGCGCTCTTCTGCACGTTTAGCATCATTAAATCTATCTAAAGTGCCCACCAGATAACCTGTAACTCTTCTTATTCTTTCAAAATGAACACCTTTACCAACCACACCATTATGATTAGGTTTTAATCTACAATATGACGATAATTGCATATTCGCCTCCGACATTTTTATATCTCGAATTTTATTTTAGCTTACAAACAAAATATAAAAATGATAACTTTTATTATTTTTGTTTTTTGCTAGAAATTAGAAAAGCCCAAAAACAATGTTCTCCTATTTTTTAAGATAAGGAGAACATTATTTATTCAAAAATAGTTTATTAACGGGTCTCTTTTATGAAAACGTTAGGGCCTTTAACTAAAGACTCACCCTCTTGGCAGTTAATTTTGACTCTATTAAAGGTACCATCAACATAACGAGCTTGAACGCCATATTTTGAATCAATCTTAACATTTTCAAATACAACTTCTTTAATTAAGCTCTCAGGCAAACCTGACAGTAAAGCCGCAATATTAGCATCAGTTGCAACTAAGTTATTGATATAAGCTCCTTTAATATAAGGAGTGGTTGCGCTTCTTTCAGCATTTTCTAAAGGCTCAACTAAGCTCATTCCCTTTGCGCCAGATTGTCCTGCATAAGAACATGTGATTAAAATTGGAGTTTCAACCTTTTGCATCTTAATATCATTGACAATAAGCGGACCAATATTATTACCACGATCACGAGCACTCTTAATTCGAATACCATTTTCAGTAGCATCAAAGGTCAGATTACGTACCTCAACTTTACCAATACCGTTCGCTGTCTCAGAGCCAATTGAGACTCCATGGCCTGCACGCATGATACTATCTTCAATTATAATATCCGCAGAAGGTAATGCCCCATTCTGATCTACACCGCTTTTAACTGCGATATTGTCATCACCTGTGTAAATTTCTACTTTTTTAATCAATACATTTTGTGAGGAAACAATATCAATACCATCGGTATTAGGAGACTCTATCGGGGCTTTAATATTGACATCTTCAACCCCTAAATTCTTACTATTGCGTAAGACAATATTCCACATCGGTGAGTTTCTAATATTAATGCCATGGATCATCGCACCATCGACATTATTAAATTCAATAAGCCAAGGACGTGGCATGCCGTTTGCAAGCTTTACATTAGGAAAAAGCTTCTCAAATAAAGCAATATTTCCAGATCGTACGGCTTTTCTAACCTCTAAGGCCTCACAACGAAGAAAACGGAATGTTCTACTTCGATTCTATCCGGATTTTCACTAATCTCGAAGAAGCCAAGCAATTCGGACGTGAAAATGGGCAGATCGCTATTTTCGACATTGGGCAAATGAGACTCATCAAATTGTGATCCGGAGGGGCGAAAGCCCCTCCATTACAAAGTATATTGTATTATTAAATACCCGATTATCAAAACGTAAATTGATGAATTATGAAGAATCTTGAATTACTACCTCTCCCTGCCGAGAGTAAAAAGCGGATCGACGAGTTCGCAAGGCAGTATCAGCGCATGGGACATATCTCTATTGAGGTTGTATCCTATAATGAAGGTCGCTTAATTGTTCGCGCTGAACAAAAAGACCTGGTAAATGACAAGTTCCTCTCCAAAAAGGAACTGACGGAACGTATCCGTGATATGTTTAAGGGAGAGATCCCGGACGACTGGAAGCTCACTGTGTCAGCCGTGAACTTCGATCGCAAAGATATCGACGGAATCACGATTGACTGGATCAAAAGACGGATGGAACGCTTAGGATTAAAAAGCAAACATCTGAGCAACTATACAGGTATTGACAAATGCACTGTATCCTCACTCCTGTCCGGAGACAAGGAACTGACCAAATGGCACAAGGTAGCACTATATTACTTTTTTAAATATTACGAAGTAGCCAACTTTTAACTTTCATTTGTAAGCGGAGCAAAAAACTCCGCTTACTCTTTGTCGAATCTGAAAAAGATTGTACTTTAGCACCTGCCCAATATCGTTATTAAAACATGAATCCTTTACCATAGTGTAACCAGACAGCTGGTTCCGGATAATAACACCGGTGGGCGCACTATAGTGAGGGATTCGCCCATTTATATGCATGACAGAACAACAGGGAAAGATTGCGATATCCTTATTATCATATTTAGCCTCTAAAGACTCAGAGAGTACATTTACAGATGATTATTACTACTACCTAAAAAATAAAGGATATCGAGAGATCGAGATAGAACAAACAATATCTGTTCTTATAAAAGAAGACTATATATGCTACTTAGGAAATGATAATTATTGGATTATGATAACCGAAAGGGGGAAAAATTATTGCTCGCCCAAAAACAAACAACCAAAGTACACAACTAAAGACAAAATAGAAATTATAGGTGCAATTGCTGGAATTATAGGAACCTTAATCGCAATAATATCAGTCCTATGCTAAGAATGACAATGGCTATATTAAGGATCTTAAATTTCACCTCAAGCAGTTTAATGCGCTTTTGCATTTTTTCTATCAATTCTTGTTCATTCATATTCGGACTATTTTTGAGCTAAAATACAACATTATTTTAGTACATTCAATTTTATTCCTCTTATCTTTGCACTTGTAACAAATTAAAAACACGTACTATGAATTGTAAACTTGGAAAATTAGAAATCCCGGCTGACCAGCCCTTTCTAAATTGTAAATTAGGTCGAGAAAAGTACGCAGAAGTACTAAAAGCCATTATCACTACATATGAAAAAGGATTTGTCTTAGCTATAGACGGCAAATGGGGAACAGGGAAAACTACATTTGTAGAAATGTGGAAAGCATATCTTGAGTTAGATAACTTCCAAACATTATATTTTAATGCTTGGGAAAATGACTTTATTTCAGACCCTTTGGTAGGGTTGCTTGGCGAACTTAAGAAAATAAACTCTCCTCAAAAAACAAAGGAGTTAGCATCATCCATGATAAATACAGCGGGAAGAATTGTACTAAAGGCAGTCCCTGCAATGTTCAAGGGAGTAATTAAGAAATATGCAGGTGAAGAAGTAGTTGAGATTCTTTGTGATTGTGCCGAAGAAGGGTCTTCCATGTTGGAAAAAGAAATAGATAATTATGAAAGCCAAAAAGGAAGTCTACTAGAATTTCGAAAAGAGCTCGAAATATTTGTAGATAAAGTTTGCGAAAAGAAACCATTGATATTTATCATAGATGAGCTTGATCGATGTAACCCACATTATGCTGTAAAGGTACTAGAACGAATAAAACATCTTTTCAACATACCTAATATTATATTTGTCTTATCCATAGATAAAGAACAATTAAGTAACTCCATACGCGGATATTACGGAAGTGAATCAATAAATGCCGATGAATATCTTAAAAGATTTATTGATATTGAATATGCTTTACCTGATCCTGATGTAGAGAAGTTCTGTAGCTATTTATATGACTACTATGGCTTCGAAGCATATGAAAGACCAAGAGGTACTAGAGAAATAGAAGAATCTTTTTTGGCTATAGCCAATATTCTCTTTATGCATAAGAATCTATCACTAAGACAAATAGAAAAAATATTTGCTCATATTCGTTTATCTTTGAATATGTATAGACATGACCAAGTCATATATGCTGATTTAATATGTCTATTAACATACCTTCGAATTTGTGAATCCGATTGTTATGCAAAAATAATCCACGAAAGTTATACTATACAAGAACTTACAGATCAATTAGAAAGTATAATTCCAAAACAAATTTTACAGATTAAAGAAAAGTATAGATATTCTCCTAGTCGACAATTTCATTTCACCATAGCCTTATTATTAAGATGTTATACTTTTAAGTATGAAAATTCCGATGAGAACGACAAACTCTTAACTAGAGATCCTTCTCAACCAAATCTAGTAATCAATTTTAATGTAAAGACGATCAACAAAGAACTTTTGTCTTCAGCTTTAGAATGGACATCTCAACGTAATATAGCAGTACCTTTACATTATTTTACTCAAAGAATTAATCTACTGGAAAATTTTGCGATCTATAATATAGAATAATCACGTTCTTAATTAATATAATTTTCTCAGTCTATATTAAATCTACAAACAAAAGCAGAGCAAAAAACTCTACTTTTGTTTGTAGATTCCCCAAAAGAATGTACTTTAGCAACTGCCAAAACAAACTAACTCGCGAATTCCTTATGTCGTGCACCCGTAAAATCGGGTGGCTGGGTGGTTCCAGTTGGCACACGACATAAGGAATTCGCCATATTACAATATGTTTTACATAATATTAGTCATATCTATAATTGTTATATCCTTAATAATAGGGCATATATCTTCTTCAAACAACAAACCTATTGGATTCAAGGATGATAATTTTACAATAGCAAGAAGTTCCATTAGTCCTGATCAAAAGCAAGAAAAATTCTCCCAAAGGGATGAAGACAAGGTAGTTACTATAGATAATAATTCTTTTTCTAAATGGAAAGAGGAATATGGCTCCCTGATAAAGGAAGAAGAGGAACAAGGATGCAACTATTCTGAAACGTCTTCCTGACGACAGGAAGATGATCATGTACTGGTACATTCTCGGAAGCCTTTCCTGCATGAGCGCAGCCTATCCACGAATATTTTCCGGAGAAGGGAAAAATAATGGGCGTATATTCG
>URKL01000088.1 GCA_900548485.1 uncultured Succinatimonas sp. | reverse complement strand
TTGAAGATCTAGATAAGGCCTATGTGAATATACGTAAAAAGAAGCCTATACCAGATGTTTCCGATATTTTCTTTGAAAAAAATTGGACAGATTTTTTAACCGGTAATATTTTTATTGATTCCGATTAAACATCTTTTATTTTATTGATTTGTATATAATTTTTAATATATAACTAGTTGGTTATTGTTTTGAGGTTAATCACAATAAATTAACTATTTAGTTGATATATTTATTCTCAAATAGTTAATAAGGGATTTACATATGAGGGATATCTCTAATAACCCAAGATTATTTTCAATAAATACTGGAAGTTTAGGGTATAAGACACCTCTTGAAAACATAATCAAGGAATGTGCAAAAAGAAACATCGGTTATATTTCTCCTTGGAGATCTGAACTTGTTGGTAAAGATCTAAGCAGGTTAAGAAATCTTCTTGATGAATCGAATATAAAAGTAAATTCTTTATGCAGAAGTTCTTATTACACTGCACAAGATAAGCAACAGCGAAATCTAGCTATTGATGATAATAAAAGGGCTTTAGATGACGCCGCTAAGCTTGGGGCAGGAAGTTATGTTCAGGTAGTGGGTAGCCTTTATCCTGGTCAAAAAAATTTACAAGAAGTAAGAGCGCAGGTTAAAGAAGGTATTTTTAATCTTCTTGAACATTCAAAAGCTGTGGGGGTTTCTATAGCTATTGAACCATTACATCCTATGACTTGTGGAGATAGATCTTGCATAACTACCCTTCGCGAGGCTTTAGATTTGTGTGATGAGCTAGATCCTAGCCATGATTTTAATTTAGGAGTAGTGGTCGATGTTTATCATGTTTGGTGGGATGCATATATTTTTGAACAAATAAAAAGAGCTTCTTCTAGAATTTTGAATTTCCATGTAGCTGATTGGTTACTAACAACTTCAGATTTAGTAAATGATCGCGGTATGCCTGGAGATGGTTGCATAGATATTAAACAGTTAAGAGAAGCGGTAGAGAAAAGCGGATTTTCTGGAGCCGTAGAGTTAGAGGTATTTAGCTTGAAACATTGGTGGAAATTACCTGTTGAAGAATTATTAGATGTATGTGTAAGGAGGATATCTGCATATTGTTGATTTAAAAATAAAAACAATCATAAAGCTTAAAAATAGTGATATTAAATAAAAATTCAAACAAAACATTTATAAAAATTATTTATAAATAACAAGGAGAAAAAAATGAAGAGTTCATTTTTTAAAAGCTGTTTATGTGTAGCGATTTCTGCTGTTTTAGCCACATCATTTGCAACTCAAGCTCGAGAGTTGCGTTTAGGTCATGGCATGCCTGAGGAAAATGCACAAAGTATAGGTTTACAAGCTTTTGCAGATGAGGTAGCCAAGCTCTCTAATGGTGATTTGACCATTGTAATTTATCCCAATGGCCAATTAGGATCAGAGCGTGAAATGGCTGAGCAGACTGTCACTAGCGCTTTAGATATTTGTAAAATCAATGGTATGTTAGCTGAGACTTTTGCTCCAAGATATGGTCTTATGAGTATTCCTTATTTCTTTAGGGATTATGAGCATGTAAAGACTTTTATGAGAAGTGATCTTCCTGAAAAATACTTCTTCAATGCATCAAAAGAGCGTGGTGTAATTGGTCTTTTCTTAATTTCATCAGGTACAAGATCTTTCTATGCCTCAAAACCTATTAAACATCCTGATGATTTAAAAGGTTTAAAGATGCGTGTTCCTGAAAGTGATATGGCTATGCGCATGGTTAGCGCTATGGGTGGACAGCCAACACCAGTTCCTTGGTCTGAGGTATATAGTGCTTTACAGTCAAAGGTTGTTGATGGTGCGGAAAATAGTATCTCCTCATTTATTGAACAAAGACACTGTGAGGTTAATAAGTATTTCTCCTTTGATGAACATACTATGACCCCTGATGTTGTACTTATTTCTGATTTAACTTGGGAAACCTTAAACGATCAGGAAAAAGATATTCTGAAAAAAGCAGCTAAGGTTGCCATCGAAAAAGAAATCGAAGTTTGGGATAAAAACGATGCTATTAACCTACAAAAAGCTAAAGATATGGGCATTAATTTAGTTGAGGTTGATAAGCAGGCATTCCGTGATAAGACTGCATCCTTTATTGATGAGGAAAGAAAGAAGGAAGGCTATTCAGAAATTATTGATGCCATTTTAGCCCTGTAGTTTTTACTTTGAAGTTCCACTATTTATTTGAAGTTTATAGTGGAACTTTATTTATAAGGAAACTTATATGCAAAAACTTCGACATATACTAAATTCAGGAATTTTTTATTTTTGCTCTTTTATATTGGTGATAATGGTTTCTGATGTAAGTTGGCAGGTTTTATCAAGATATATATTAGATGAGCCAGCATCTTTTACAGATGAAGTTGCGCGATTTTCTATGATTTGGTTAGGCCTTTTAGGCGGAGCTGTCCTTTTTGGTACTAATGGACATTTGGCGATAACGATTTTATCCGATAGATGCTCTGAAAAATATAAGCGAGCATGGTCATTATTTATTTATATATTAGTCATAGCTTTTGTCTGTTTTTCAATGCTTTATGGAGGAATTAATCTAGTTAAAAGAATGCTTTTACAACCTTCTCCGGCGCTACATATTCCTATGGGATATGTGTATTCAATCCTGCCTATTAGTGGAGGATTAATTCTTATTTTTGTTGCTTTAAATATTTATGATTTGTTCAAAAATAATAAAGCAAGCAGTGAAAAGGTTGGAGATAATTAAAATGGAAGCTAGTCTCGGACTTTATTTACTTTTAATTTTTTTATTCTTTATTTTTGTTGGAGTTCCTATTGCCATTGCAATTGGAGTTTCATCTGTTTTAGTAATGTTATCTGTCATACCTTATAACGTAGTGGCTATCACCTCAGGACAAAAGTTAGCTACAGGTATTGATAGTTTTAGTTTATTAGCGGTGCCTTTTTTCGTGTTAGCTGGAAATATCATGAATCAAGGCGGCATTGCTACACGCTTGGTAAATTTTGCTTATCTGTTTGTTGGCAAGGTACCAGGATCTTTATGTCACGTTAATGTTTTATCTAATATGATGTTTGGATCTGTATCAGGCTCTGCTGTTGCAGCCGCAGCTGCTGTAGGAAAAACTCTATTACCTGAAGTTAAGAGTGCAAAAATTGACGTAAATACAGCCACAGCTGTTAATATTGCATCTTGTCCTACAGGCATGTTAATCCCGCCTTCTAATGGTTTGATTGTGTATTCAGTAGTAAGTGGTGGAACTTCTATTGGTGCTTTATTTTTAGCAGGCTATATTCCTGGAATTTTAATGGGCTTATCCTGTATGGTGGTTGCTTATATTATCTTTAAGCTAAAACCCTCCTTAGCAGGTGTAAATCTTAATAATTCTTTCACCTTAAAACAAATTGCAATTGTTACCTGGCAAGCAATTCCTAGCTTGGGATTAATTTTGGTTGTAATAGGTAGCATTATTGGAGGAATTTGTACTGCAACGGAAGCTGCGTGTATGGCTGTTCTTTACTCTTTATTTTTATCTTTATTGTACAGAACAATAGATTTAAAAATATTAAAAACAATTAGTAAAGATACTGTTTTGATTAGTGGTGTAGTTTTGTTCTTAATTGGCGCATCTACGATTATGTCTTACATCATGGCCTATGCACATATACCTCAAACAGTAAGTAAGGCTATTTTGTCTATTACCAATGATAAGATTTTGATTTTATTGTTAATCAATATTATTTTATTGGTAGTTGGCATGTTTATGGATATGACACCGGCTATTTTGATTTTTACACCTATCTTTTTACCTATTGCTAAAACTATAGGCATTGATCCGGTTCATTTTGGCATTATTATGTGCTTTAACTTATGTATCGGTATTGTAACGCCGCCTGTGGGAACGGCTTTATTTGTAGGGTGTTCTGTGAGTGGTGCGAAGATAGAGCGAGTGATTAAACCGTTATTGCCGCTTATTTTGTCTGAAATATTTATTTTATTTTTAATTACCTATGTGTCTTCTTTATCTTTAGCTATACCGAGATATTTTGGCTTTGTTTAGCCCTAATTAAAGGTTGTAACTCTTTTAGGTTACAACCTTTGATTTTTTTGATTAGTTTTTCTTTAAGAAATCTTCTCTTTGAGGTGTAAATACATCTAAAAGAACTCCTGCCTCTAAGCATTTACAACCATGGATCACATTGGGCATTTTGTGAAGGGTATCGCCAGCCGTTACAATATGAGTTTCATCTCCAATTGTAAATTCAAACTTTCCTGATAAAACATAGGTAAGTTGTTGATGAGGATGGCTATGCATTGCGCCTATAGCCCCAGTCTCAAAATGATTTTCAACAGCCATTAATATACCATCATGAGCTAAGATTCTGCGCTTAACTCCTTGACCTAGATCTTCAAGCTTAGTGTCTTTGTAAAAGGCAAACATAAATAACTCCAAAATGAAAAATTATTTTTGTTAATCTAAAGCAAAATAGTCTTTATTTTTTTTATGGTTATCGCAAAGTTAAAAAAGAAAAGGATTTAACTTTAAAGTTAAATCCTTTTAGATAGGATGAGAGTTTTTTTAATCTTGAGGAGAGATTTCTTTTAAATATGCATAAAGGGTGTATTTTGAGATATTTAAAATCTTGCAGATTTTAGAACCGCTATTGCGGATTAAAAAAGCTCCATGCTCATCTAGATAACTTAAAAATTCGATCATCTGTGCTTTATTCATGTTGGCATAATCGGCATTTTTTTCTATAGCATATTGTTCTATAAGAGTATCTAGGATTTCAGAGACATTGCTTGTGAAGTTTTCATTGACATCTTTATTGTCATCTGCTGTAAGAAAGTTAAAATGATCCTTTACTTTAGAGATATTGGTGATATCTAGGTTTATACATAGAGCACCAATCACCTTGCCCTCATCATTTTTAAAATAGACTGATGTCGATCTTAAAATTTTTCCATTAGGTAATTTAGTTATATATCCATATTGGGCATCAGCTTGCTCTTTGCTTTTAGAGATGGCAAAGCCAATATTAGTACTAGGATCGCCAATTTTTCTACCAGTAACATGGCCATTTTCTATAGCGACCACAGATTTATTTAATCCCTTTTTATGATCGTGAAGGACTACCTCACAATCACTGCCAAATTGCTTGGCTATACCTTTCATTATCATTTCAAGCTGAGGTTTGATTTCATCTAAACTTTGCATGTGCTTTCCATTTTGTGTGTCATTCTTTTTCATAATGTTATTTTAGCAAACTAAAAGTTTGTTTTCAAAAAAATCTAAAAAATATTTAGTTAATGTGATCTTGTAAAAAAAATAGTTTGTTTATTAAAAATAAATGTTTTGCAAAACCTATATTTTTGTTTGCTGTATTTTATTTAATCATCTATATGAATTATCAATAAAATATATTTGTAGACTTAGTGCAGTGAAAAAATATCAAACAAAAAATTAGTGATTTAAGTCATAATCTTGCAAAAAATTAGTTTGTTTTTTTTAATTTTTTACTATATTTAAAACAAAATTTTTGTTTGATTTAAATTTTTTGGAGGATTACATGGGACAAGCAACAGAAAATATGACCTTCTTTATAGGAGGTTTCATAATCTATGTTATTGCCATGATCGCAATTGGTACTTATTGCTCTCGCGGAAAACGCTCAGGTAAGGATTACATTACAGGAGGTAACTCTTTATCGTTCCTTTTGGTTTTCGGTACTATGGGTGCAACTCTTATTGGAACAGGATCTTCAATTGGTGCTACCGCTAATGGCTTTAAATTTGGTTGGGGTGGTGCAGCTTACGGTTTAGGTGCAGCTTTAGGTGTTTTAGGTTTAGCTTATTTAGCTTGGAAAACTAAGCTCCGTAATAAAAACTTTGTAACTATGGCTGAGGAAGCTCAGTTTCACTATAACGGTAATATGAAAGTTAAATACGTTATGGCCATCATGATGTATTTAGTTGAGATTGTTTGGTTAGGTAATCACATCAACGGTGGTGCTACTTATTTAAGCTTCGTGTCCGGAATCGATCTTACTTTAGCTAAGATTTTAACTGTTGTCGGCTTTGGTGTATACGTTATTATCGGTGGTTATTTAGCCGTAGTTTGGACTGATACTATTCAGTTAATTCTTCTGTTGTTAGGCTTTATTGTGATTGCTGCTATTGCAATTCCGCTCTCTGGAGGATGGGAGGCAATTGAAGGCGTCATGACTTCAACAGGGCATGCTGCAGGACTTACCTTCTATGGATATGAAGCTTTAGGTATTATGGCTGTAGTTTCCTTGATTTTCTCCATCTTTATTCCGTGCTTTGGTACTCCGACTTACAGAATTCGTGTTTACACCGCTAAAGATGAAAAAGCTGGTCTTAAGGGTTTAGTTTTATCCGCTGTAATGCTCTTAGGTTTCTCTTTAATTCCGGCAATTATCGGTATGGCAGCTTACACCATTGCTGTAAATAATGGGGATAGCTATGTATTACAAAACCCTGACTTTGCCTTTACCTATATCGCTACCATTATTTTAGGACCGGTTTTAGGCTTACTTTTCTTGATTGCAGGTTTAAGTGCCACCATGTCTTCAGCAAGCTCTGATGCTATTGCCGGCGTTGGTATCATGGTTCAGGATATTTATCCAATGGTAACAGGTAAGGAATTATCTCAAAAGGCTGTAGCCGGTGTATCTCGTGTTTTAACTGCTTTAACCTTAATCTTAGCTTTCGTAGCCTGCTTATTTGCAAAGGATGTTATGAGCTATATTACCAACGTTATCGGATCCATTATTCCGGGTGTATCTGTAGCTATGGTGTATGGTGCTTTATATAAGAGAGCCTCTTATCAAGCTTGTTTAGCTTCCATAGGCTCAGGCTTACTCTTCGGTGTCTGCTTCTTAGGTGTTGATTCTTTTAAGGAGCTTATCGTCAGTACCTTCGCAGGTCCTGCAATTCCAGCTACCATTGTGGCTATCGTCTGTGCAGTTGTAGTTAATTTATTCACCGCTCAAGATAAGTTAAGCGAAGAGCAGAGATTGCAAATCGTTTATGAGTCTCGTGGTAAAAAGGCTTAATCTTGGGGAGAGAGAGAAAAATGTCTTTAACCTTAATTAAAAATGGTTTAATTGTTGACGGTAGTGGGGAGCTACCGTATAAAGCCAACCTTCTAATCAATGGCAATAAAATCGAGAAAATCAGTACTGAGGAAATTGTAGGTGATTTTGATTTAACTATTGATGCAAAAGAAAAGGTGGTAACTCCAGGATTTATCGATATCCATCGTCATTGTGATGCTAAGCCATTAAATAGTAAAGACTTTGCCGATTGTATGCTCTTACAGGGTATTAGCTCAACTGTAGTTGGCAATTGCGGTATTTCCATGACTCCTGCTCCTAAAAATTTAGA
>URKL01000087.1 GCA_900548485.1 uncultured Succinatimonas sp. | reverse complement strand
AGCCTTTTCGAAAGCATTAATCAGTTCCAATACGGAAAGTCCACGTATCGATATTAGTTATCTTCTGCCAACACTTATCCTACTCTTAATAAAAGCACTCTTTTTATATTTAGGATTTCCACCTTATCTATAAAAATAGATTAAAATTAAGTAGTTATTTTTTTTGAAGGTTAATTATGCAAATTAAACATCAATCTAGATACTTATCCTTAGATAAGCCTGCCATTATGGGCATTTTGAATGTCACTCCTGATTCTTTTTCAGATGGTGGTCAATGGAATTCTTTAAACATGGCTTTAGAGCATGCGCAAAGCATGATAACCTCTGGAGCTAAGATCATTGATATTGGAGGCGAATCTACCCGTCCTGGAGCTAACTTTGTCAGCGTAGAGGAAGAACTTGCACGCGTAATCCCAGTAGTTAAAGCCTTAAGAGCACAAAATAACGAGGTTTTAATCTCCATTGATACCTCTCAGCCTGAGGTTATCAAAAAAGCTGTAGAAGCTGGTGCTGACATTTGGAATGATATTCGCGCCTTAAGTGTACCTGGTGCTGTAGAAATGGCAGCTAGCTTACAAATTCCAGTAATCTTAATGCATATGCAGGGTACACCTAAATCTATGCAGGATAATCCCCACTATCAAGACACTCTCTCTGAGGTTATGGATTTTCTTAAAGAAAAGGTTGCCATCTGCCTTGAGCATGGAATTAAAAAAGAAAATATTATTTTAGACCCAGGTTTTGGTTTTGGTAAAAGTGTTAAGGATAATTTCACTCTTTTAAATAATCTTGAGACTTTTGTCGCTACAGGTTATCCGATCTTATCAGCCCTATCAAGAAAATCTATGATTGGTGCTGCCTGTAATTTACCTAATCCACAAGATCGCACCATGGGCTCTGTTGCTGGTGCTTTAATCAGCTTTATGAAAGGTGCCCAACTAGTTCGTGTCCATGATGTACGTGAGACTCAAGAAGCATTACAAGTCTATTTAGCTATGAAAGGATCCGCTCTTTAATTGCTAAGCTCTAAGGGAGCGCTAAAGGATAAAGTTCTAGCCTCCCTTAAAGAGTCAAATTTTATCTCATACTCGCCTTCGCTTTCTTTTATATCTAAGATCTCCCCAGGTCCAAAGATTTTATGAAAGACCTTAGCACCTATTTCAAAGCGTTTGGCATAAGAAATTTCACTCTTACTCTCACGCTCTTTTAAGTTTACAAGCGATCCTACTAAATGAACTTCATCTAAATTTAAATCTTCAATAAAACGCGAAGGATCTTCGCTACGACCTTCCTTATTTTTAAAATTTACCAAGCTTAAGAATAACTGCTTACAAGCTCGCGTCATCGCCACATACAAAAGTCTTCGTTCCTCTTGTAAAGACGCAAAATTTATAGCTTTAGTTGAAGGAAAAACACCTTCATTTAAACCTGCGACAAAAACATAATCAAACTCAAGACCCTTAGCATTATGTACAGTCATCAAACTAACTTTATTTAAATCCAAATCCTCATCTTTTCTTGTGTATAAAACCAAATGATTTAAAAAATCGGCTAAGGTAGTCTCTTCACCGGCACTATTTTCAAAATCAAATGCTAATTGGCGTAATTGCGCTAAGCTTTCAACGCGCTCACTTTCTCCAGATTTTTTCAGATGCTCTTCATAAAGATAAGCATTTAAAATTTTCTCTAAACTAAGAATTGGTGAAAGTGGTTTGGCAAATGAGGCAATCAGTTTATCGGTAGTTTCCACAAAATCTAAGATTCGACTGCGATTGGTATATACAGGATTTTCTAAACTCTGCTTTAAAGTCTCATATAATGACAATTGTGAGGTATTAGCATCCTTTTGCAATCGTTGCATTCTCACCTTACCAAAACCACGCCGAGGAACATTGATTATGCGTCTTAAGGCTGTATCATCTTGAGGATTTAAACACAGCCTACAAAAAGCTAATACATCTAAAATTTCACGTCTTTCAAAAAAATTATAATCCCCTACCACTTTATAAGGAATTTTATAGCGTACTAATGCCTGCTCAAGCTTATTGCTCACACTATGTGCTCTATACAAAATCGCCACTGAACTTTGAGGATAAAGAGATCTTATAAGTTCAATCTCACGGGCGATAAAATCAGCCTCATCATTTTGATTTAAAATGCCTGCAACTATTGGCTTAGGTGTACTTTTAGCCTCTTTGACAATTTCAAAATGCGGATTACGGATACTCTCTAACTTTGTATGTCCTTCAATAGCTTGTAATAAGGCCTTTAAATCTACATCATTGCGCTTGTCCTCAAGAGACACTACCTTACAGAACATCGCCTCATCAATATCCTTACGCATGGCTTTTAAATGAACTCTTCCATTGTCTGGATTTTTACTAATTAAAGTATAAGCACAATCTAAAATCGCTCCTTGCGAACGATAATTCTGGCTAAATGAAAAACATTTAGCACCCTTATGGACTAATGGAAAATCAGTAAAAAATTTTACATCTGCTCCTCTAAAGGAATAGATGGTTTGATCGGGATCGCCTACGATAAATAAATTTTGATGAAGAGCTGCCAAAATCTCTACAAGTTCATATTGCAGATGATCGATATCCTGAAACTCATCAACCTCGATATATTGCAGACGTTTTTGATATTCAAGACGAATATCCTCATGTTGCTTTAGAATGGTCAATGTAAAGGCAATCAAATCATCAAAATCAAGCAAGGAAGCACAGCGCTCTTGATATATATAGAGATAAAACATCGCGCGCTTAAAATCTATGCCCGGGGTTGAGGCTAAACGTAAAAGCTCCTCGCTATCACCATTTAGCATAGTATCTACGTAACTTAAATCTTTTGATTTTAAATTATCGATATACTCCCAGCCCTCCTGTAAAGAAAATTCGCGCCCATTTATACCTAATTGCTCATAAATAGGCTTTAAAATTTCTTTAACCTCAGATACAGGAATGATGACAAAATTTAAAGGATAACCTAAGACATCGGCTCTTTTTCTTAAAAAATCTGCACAAAAACCATGAAAAGTTGTGACCCATGGAGAAGCTATATTGCCACACATCTTAATAATGCGCTCTTTCATCTCTTGAGAAGCTTTATTTGTAAAAGTCACACATAAAATCTTTGCCGGAGAAAGACCTAACTCTTTAACTAAATAAGCATAACGTGAGGTTAAAGTTTTAGTTTTGCCAGTTCCTGCTCCTGCTAAAACACGCACATAACCCTCAGTACAAGTAACTGCCTGTTGCTGTTCTAAATTAAGACTATCTAATATCGAGGTGGCCATATATCTAAATACAAATTTTAATAAAAACTAAAACTTATATTATCAAATTTTGTTTTAAGCAAAATCATCTTAATGACGATAAGAACTAAAGCTTTTACTTTTCAGATCTTACAAAATCACAATTTAATAGGCATCTTGGGTAGTACTGATTTTGAAAAGTAAGCTTAGCGCTATTATTTAGATCAAATTTTAAGATCTCATCTTGGGACTTATAACTAGGATCTAGCTTAGATTTAGGAACTTGTTTTTTTTCTTGGATATTTTGTTCTTGAAAATTAAGTTCATTTTGAAAAGGCTCAGCACTTTCTTGCATAAACTCCCTTTCATAAAATAAAAAATCTTGATTTTGACCTGATTCATAACAACGAATAGAGCTCAAATCTAAATTTTCTGTAGTAATAGTATTTAAAAGAGCTCCGCCTTTTACTCGAATATGGACAATCTTATCGTTTTCAATTTGTTTAATTCCCGAAATTGCTTCTAAAATTCCTAACATGCGATTGCCTAACATCACCGTATTAACACATTCTCCATAATCCTTAAGATCTTCCAAAGCTATCAAAGCTCCTTTTACATAAATTAAATCTTCGCCTATTTGAATTCTGTAATAGTTATATACTCTCATAGTGCCAAAAGCACTAAAAACTCCTAAAGTACGCAAGCTTTGGGTAAAGTTTTGTCTTTCAAGATTAAACCTGTCCGCTCTTTTTCCTAAAACAATATTTTCATAAAAATTTTTAAATATATTAAAGCTCTCTGAACCGCATTCTAAAATTACGCCAAAAGGGGTTAAAAAAATATCAGAATCAATTTGATTAAAACTTTTATCACCACTGTAGATATCACAGATAAGTTTTGCTTGAATAAAATCCGGAACATAGAGCAAACTTTGAGCAACTGAACCATAAAGTTTAACCGCCTGCATATCAGCTTTAAATACAATCTCAAAAAGCTTTCCGTCAAAGGCATCCTCAAGACGAAAAAAATCAAATTGTTTATTTATAAGAGAGAATATTGCATCTGTAGTTTTAACTAACATAGCTAAACTTGTGGATATAAGTTCTTGATGCTGATGATGGCGTCCACTGATAAAATGTAAGCTGATATATGAAAGCTCATGTTTTTGACAAAAATCGTCTAAATCCTCATAGCTACTTTGCCATTTATGTAATCTATCTAAAGAGTACACCTCAAAGTCCGTCAAGATTTTACCAAAATCGTGCGCAAGACTTAAAACAACTAATGACGCTATCAAGCTTTTTGATGAGGTTAATTCTCTAAAGAGCATCAGCTCCTTGGCAATTTTTAACGCTTGACTTGCAACATTTAGAGAATGGCGAATCAATCCCCCTAAATTTGCATCATGATGTAACTCTGAAGCTGGAACTACTCCAACTTTTTTAATAAAACGCAAGATTATAGGTTTTATAATTGAATCAAAATCGTCTTTATAAAAACCACTTAATAACAATAACCTATCTATATCTAATTCATAATGCTCATATAAAATATCACTTTTTATTACTTTATAGAGCCTAAAGCCATCCTTACCTATATACATACACTCATGATCATGAAGATATTCAGATAAAGAGTATTGTTCTTTTTTAATTTTTAAACGTCTTTTGAATCTAAAAAATTTCATATAGTCCTCCTCCTTTAAAGCTAAACTTTTTTTTAATTAAGCTTTAAAATTTGGCGCACTAAATGCAACTTTATGAACGTCTCCTATATTAAACTTGTCATCATTTCCAGCTTTTCGCAGAAATTCTAGATAATATGTAGTATTTCCCTGTACAACTCTTACTTATGTTACAGCATTTATTTTGCCTTGATTTTCTATGTATTTCCTAAGCGTTTTAATAGGAGTGAAGCCTGTTGTTAACAGGCAAAAGCTCTTTTAAACAAACATATCTTGTGAGAAATTATCTGCTTTTTATTTAAATAATATCTAAAATAAAAGATTCTGATAGAGTTGCGCATCTATATCTTTAAAGGTATTAAAGACCACCTTGAGATCAGAGTTCATCTCTTTGAGAGTATTCAAAACTGTAGATACTGCAATTTTAGAAGCCTCAGCATTGGGAAAACGAAAAGCTCCTGTGGAAATACAACAAATAGCGATGCTTTTAAGTTTATATTCTTGAGCTTTAACTAAAATATTTTTATAAGTTTGCGCTAAATTTTGTTTCAAACTGTCATTAAGCTCAAAAAAGACCATAGGTCCCACCGCATGCATTATATATTTGCACCTAAGGTTATAAGCTTCAGTGATTACTACCTCAGTAGTCTTTATATGTCCTAGCTCTTTGCACCTAAAACGCAATTGCAAACCACTTTTAGAATGAATGCAATTATCTATACAAAAATGTCTCGGAATAAAACATCCTAACAAAGAACTATTAGCAGCATTAACAATTGCCTCGACCTGTAAATTAGTTATATCGCCTTGATAATGATAGACATTTTTGTTTAAAGGAGAAGATTTTAACTCCGTTAAAGCTTGATACTCCTGAATAGCATTTTCATAGCTTAAAATTGCATCTTGAAGCACAAAATACTTAGGATCAGGAGATGATAAAGGCTGATACATATTCATCAAATCGCGCAATAAAGCTCTTTGATGCACATAATCTAAAGGGCAGTTAATCCCATAAGCTTTAAGTTTTGCCTGTTTAGCCATCAAATATGAATTAGCTTCTACAAGCATTTCAAGTGTAATTTTCATAAACAAAAAAACATGAGGCTTTTAACCTCATGAATTTTATCTTTAGTTAATCTTAATTGAATAAGTGGTCTCTTTTACAAGTTTCTTAAGCTTAACACACAAAACACCATCTTCAAATTTTGCTTCAATCCCCTCAGGATCGACATCAGAAAGCATTATAGAGCGGTTATAGACTCCACCTGTACGTTCATGCAATAAGTAAGTCCCACTATCCTTATCAAAGTCCTCATGATGGCTAGCACTTAAAGTTAGCATCTGATTTTCAAAGGATAATTTAATATCCTCCTTTTTAACGCCTGGTAAATCTACCACTAACTCATAGGAGTCCTCTAAATTTTTAAGATCACACTTAAGACTCTCAGGATTTTTTATCAAATCAAAGTTCTTAAGCGAACTTGAAAACAAATCAAAAAGAGTCGGAGTATTATTTTGCATATTCATACAAATCTCCTTTAAAAATCTTAGTGGATCTTGATCTCATGCTTCGGACTTTTAGCAATCTTAGCTAAGCTTACTAAAAGCTCACCTTTTACAAAGGCTGCATTGATATTATTTTCATCAACACCTTCAAAACTAAAACTACGCTCATAGATGCCTTCAAAACGCTCATTTAAGAGATATTTTGAATTATCTCCATGTTTTTGATGATGTAAAGCTTTAATCGTAAGTACACCATTTTGAAAATCAAGTTTGATATCTTCCTTTCTGACACCTGGCAGATCAGCTTTCAAGCTATAGTGATCCCCTTTGTCCTCAAGATCACAACTAAAGCCTTCATTATTTTTATTTGCAAATGTCCAAGAACCAATATTGCTTGATAACAGGTCAAATAATGTAGGGAAATAAACTCTATTTTGCATATTCATAATAATCTCCTTGAAACCTATAATTAGTTAATCTTGATATTCACAGAAGGATTCTTTTGTAGCTTACAAAGCTTTATCTTAAGTTCGCCCTGAGTAAAACTTGCTTCAATCTTTTGTGGATCGACATCTTCAAAACTAAAACTACGCTCATAAGATCCTTCAAAGCGTTCATTTAGTAAAAAGTTATTATGTTGTTCACTTTCATTTTGATGATGTACAGCCTTTATACTCAAAATACCATCTTCAAAATTAAGCTTGATATCTTCCTTCTTAACGCCTGGTAAATCAGCACTAAATTCATAATAATCTTTGCAGTCCTCAATATCGACTTTAAAATTATCTTGAGAATTGTTTCCTTTTAAGATATTAAAATCATCAAGAGGACGATTGAAAATATCAAAGATAGTCGGCATATTTTGCGGTTGCTGAGCATTATTTTGTAACATCATTTTCTTAAACTTATTCATAACCCAAGTGTCAGCGGCATCTATAATTGAGTTTTCCAGATTCTCGAATCCGGCAG
>URKL01000086.1 GCA_900548485.1 uncultured Succinatimonas sp. | reverse complement strand
GAAGGTGAATTAGGGGCTGCCTACAATATACAAAAGGGCATGCTCCCAGAGAATTTAGATAATCTACCTATAAAACCCTATTCTGTAGCCTCGCTCTTAATTCCAGCTAAAGAGGTTGGTGGAGATCTCTTTGATGTTATCGCTCTTGATGATGACAAATTAGCCTTAGTAATTGGCGATGTCTCCGATAAAGGTGTTCCGGCAGCCTTATTTATGACTATGACCGTAACCTTAATCCGTGAAGGCTTTGCTCTAGGAATGAGTCCTAGCAAAATTTTAACTGAAACTAATGCTCGTCTTAGTGCTCATAATCCTAATATGATGTTTGTAACCTTGTTTGTGGCGATCTTTGATCGTAAAACTCGCTCTTTAGTTTATGCCAATGGCGGTCATTGCCTGCCTTTGATTATCAATAAAGAAGGAAAACATCGTTACTTAGATAAGGCCCATGATTTGGTTGTTGGCGCTATGGAAGATCTTGAATACTCAGAATATCAAGATAGCCTTCAAGAGGATGAGACTTTGCTTTTATATACTGATGGTATTACTGAGGCTCAAAATGAACAACAAGAACTATTTTCTGAAGCAAGACTTGAAAAATTTATGAAAACACAAGTTCATGCTTCTCCCCAAGATATTCTAGATAATCTCTATAAAGATATTGTTAATTATCGAGAAAATGCCATTCAATCCGATGACATTACCGCAATTTGCTTTAAACACATTTAACCCAAAATAAACTGAGCTTAAAAATTTTATTTAAGCTCAGTTTTTTATTTGCGAAAATTAACGGAGACGCTCTTCCTTAAGCTACAGCAATTTCACGTTTTACACTGCTAAAAGCTCGTTCTTGATTGTGGTAGATAAGAAGTGAGGTTTTCTTTTCTCTTAAAGTGGTCTCATTATATTCAACAGTAATTGACTGCGGACTAAAGGTTAATTTACTAATGTCCTTAAGACTAGGATCTTTTAATGTATCCTTTTGCACATTACTTAAGACAGCTTCGCGATTTAAGGTAATAGCGGAGATCTCTTGTGGATTTTGGCTTAGAATATTGTCAGCTAAACGATTAGCCTCAGCTTGAGACAAACCATAGGAAATTAAAGCTGTAACAATACCTGTTTTTTCAAATGGCGGTCTAATACTGATATTTGAAGTAATTGAGACTAAAGCATCTTTATTTAAGGTGTCATTATGTACCTCAATATGATTATGATGAATAAAGCTTAGTTCTTTTTTAATCCCCAACTTTTCATCTATAGCTTCATTAGCGCGCTCTGTAAGACTTTCAGCTCCATCAGCAAGATTATCAGGAAGATCTTCTATTTGTTGTGAAACAGTATCTTCTAATACAGGTAAATTTTCCCCTAAAGATTTACCAGCATTAATAACAAAATCGCTACCTGCAATAGTATCTCCAAGTTCTTGAGCGTGTTCCTTTACAGCATCACTGTCTATCTCTAAAGTTACCCCAGCTGATAATGTTGCTTGAGCATCAAAATCATAGGTCTTAATCTTATGATTTAAAGAAAAGCCTCGTGAGGTTTCAATGGCACCAGACAATGATAAAGTAACACCAGCTGTGACGTTAGTATTGATATCCCCCATCTCTAAAATATTTACAGAGGCGCTAGCTTCAGCTTGTGCACTAGCCCCTATATTAAAATCTTGACTTACATTGGTGGCTACATTGACATTAAAACTATCGTAAGCAAAGGTCATAATATTAGCAATGAAAGTAGCAGCGCTATCTGTATTTTTAAAGGTAAGATTTACATGAGATCCACCCTTAACTTTAGCTTCGGCTTGTGCCTCAAAACTCACATTACCTTTTTCAATACCTTCAAGTGAAGCCTCAACTTTAGCATAAAGTTCAGCATCTAAACTAAAGACAAAGCCCTCTGCCGACTTTTCAAAACCAAATAAACTATGTGCTCCTAATGCTACTGAGACTTTAGCATTATCAGAAACTTCAGCTGAAAAAACCTCAACGTTTAAATCCCTATCAAAGCTTACCCCTTGATTTACATCTAGATTATCCAAAAGATGTTCAACTTGAGATCTAAAGACTTCAGCTTTAATAATACCTTGAGCCCCTTTAGCTTCCCCTCCTTCTACAATCGCAGATCTAATGCTGTGATTTAAATTGATAAGGCCTTCCTTTAAGGCAATACCAGAAAGTCTAAGTGAGAGATGAGGATCATTTAAAAAGCCGACAGCGAGATCGTCACAGATTCCAAAAGGTAGGCCTAAATCATGCATCGCATCCTTCATGGCATTTAAAGCTCTATCATAATTTTTGGTCTTTCCATCTGGACTTATTTTATTTAATTCACTCTTAAAGCCTCTGATAGAAGTAATTCCCATGGCTGTCATCGCATTAAATACGGCAACAGAAAGCACAGTATCTGCAAAATTCTTATCATTATGCATCTTCATAAAAAGTCTAAATTGCTTATTCTGATAAGTATTGATACCGTCGCCAATATCTAAGATCTTATTTAAGGTATTTACATTAGCTAACACTGAACGTTTTAATTGCTTACCAATAAAATCTCTAATATCGCCTTTTGATTCTAAGGCTTTTTTTACGCCATGTTCTACTGCAGCAGCGTTCTCCAAACGAGCTTTATCTCTGTGGTCTTTAATGGCTATTTGAAACTTAAGGCGATCTAAGATGTTTTCTGTAAACATCTCTCGAATTTGTCCAATAATTTGTGCCTTTATTTGCTTATTACCAGTTTTTTCAAAGTTATCTAAAAGATCTTTTAACTTGTCATAATCAAAATTAAAATCAGCAAGTTTTAAATAATTATCCGTCTTATCTTTTATCGAGGAGAGATTAGATAAAAGTTGATTTATGACTAAGAAATTAATTTGCGATTCAGAAAGTTTATCAACTATTAAAGAAACATTGCTTTGCGCAATTTGTATTGCTTGTTCATCTTTTGTTTTTTTATTTAAAGAATTAATTTCTTTTTCTAAAGACTTTATATAGCTTTTGTCTAAGAAACCACTTAGATCTTGAAGATTTAAATGCGATGAAATTATGCTTGAAGTAATAAATTTACGTGCTCGTTGAGCATCAGCATCATCAATATCTAAAAGCCCCATTATATTGTCGACTGTTTGATAAGAAATTCCTTCCAACATCGATAATTTAGCATTAAGAGCTTCTCTTAAATTATTTATAGATTTCAGACGCCCTAATTTGTTTTCTAATTGAGAGATTTCAATATAACTTTTGGCTAAAGCTCGAATTTCGATATTAGACATGGGCTTAGCTGCAAGTTTAACAATCGCATCGACAAGGTTCTCTAGCTGAATATTTTGCGGATCAAGCCCCAATTCTTTGAGCATAGTATCCGACATATCTTTAACCGAAAATATGGTATTTTGCGCTATGGCTAATAATTGATAGGCAACTGTTTCACCTAAAACATCAAGAGTAGCTAAACTGTCTAAAGTAACTTGAGCTTTTTCACCTGCAGGAATTTTTTTATCCGCCATATGAAGTAAAGCATCTAAATGCTTAGTTTGATTTAAAGATGCTACAAATCCCTCAAAGTTATGTAATATAAATTGCTTAATCTGTTCTTGGCTATATTTAGGAATATCCAAAGAATCAATTTCATTTTGTGAAATTTTTTTGATAGTTTCCTGTAGGCTTTTAGCTGTAATAGAGTGACTTTGGGAATTTAATCCCAAATAAGACTCCATCATGCGCAAAAGCCTTTTTTCATTGGTATACGCCACATAATCAGGATCAAGAGATAATAAGGTTTTACGATTGGTCTCACGAGCTAATAAAGCTTGATTGAACTTAAAGGTTGCAATAACTCCAGCATTGATGTTTTTAGGTAAGCCTGAGCTATGTTTTTGGATATAATCATATAGCTGTGGATTTACATCTTGAACCTTAGTCATGAAAGCTTGAGAGTCATCCATAGCAATATCGCCATAAAGATTTTGCTCAAGCTTAAAGAGCAAGAAAGCACAATTTGCAATAGTTGGGGAAATATTACTAAAGCTATTATCGTTGCTGTTCTCAAAAGCTGATGCTAATTTTAATAATGATTCGCTATCAAATTTCTCCAGTTTAAACTCAGGTCGAGATTTAAGATCTACTAAAGATAAGGTATCTAAAATATAACTTAACTCTAAAGCACCTTTAACATTATTTAAGGCTAAAGCTGAAGCTAAGTTCTCTAACTTTGAAAGAACTTCTGGAGTATTACCGCTAAGATTTGACTCTGAAAGAATTTGGAAAAGATATAAACTAATCTTTGGATCATTTTGCGTTATAGTGGCACATAGCGCATCTAAAAATACTGGGTCTTGAGAAATAGGACCAAATCCTAAATCATTATCGCCACAATTAGCTAGAATATCGATATATTTTAAGGTTTGAGTAAAGCCTAACTTATCATGAGATACTGATAAAGTAGCATCTGAAATGCCATATTGTATCTGAAGCTTTGAAATAATCGTACTCTTTAAAAGAAAAGCATCTTCATCTAAGGTTAATCTGTCAATAGAGGAACTTAGAGTTTTTAATTTATTAAATTTCTCAGTATTAGAAAGATTTTCATCATCTGTAATAGAGTTAATTTGTGCAAGTAAGCTATCTTTATTAGCTGTTGATAAAGCTTGTAACTGCGATAATAAGGCGGTATTTCCTGCACATTGCTCCTTTAAAGCTGAGATATCATCATGTACTTCATCAAAAGCTGATATCTTACTTTGCATATGAGAGACAAAACGCTCTTGCTCTTGAGCTTTACTAGAAAACGAATCCTCTAAAGCCTTAAATTTCATCTCAAGATCACCTAAGACGGCGGCATTAAAATTTCCTTGATTTTGAATGTCTTTTAACTTAACAAAGTCATCCTCATTCACTGTTTCTATAGGCTGAGACTCAAGATCTTTATTATTCTCTAAAATACTAACTAAGGTTGCCTTATTGGCAATAGCCTCATCTAAAAACAAAAAGATCTCATTTAACTTAGGATTACTTGCTAAAGAGGCCATACTCTCATTATCCTTCAATGAAGCAGCATCTTTCACTAAAGCTGTAAGCTCTTTTTGAAGATCTAAAAGAGTATTTAAATCATCGCTCTTTGCTATGTCCCACATAATGGTAGCTAATCTTTGAAAAGTCTCATCCTTACCTAAAATTTCAAAATCCATTTCACCGCAACTTACAGCAATATAGCTTTGTATAGCTACATCAATATATGCGCGGTTTGCTTCACCTGAGAACTTTGTATAGAGTTCTTTAAAATCAGCTAAAGATGCATCTTTATTTTCAGCAAGAGTGACAATCGCCTCTTTAACCGCAGCCGAGGCCGTGATACTAGTAGAAAAAACTCCTAAATTATCGCTTTGAATTGTTGTTGTATTTATTTGTGTGTTAGATATAGAGCTTGTATCTACACTGCTTGTATTAGTAGCAACGCTTTTACCAATACTTATGTCATGTGAGCTAGGAGTTTTTTCTACACTTACATTAGTATTTAAAGCGGTAGCGGAGTTTAAACTACGAATAGTATCAGACATAAATCTTCCTCAAATAGAGAGCATATTGGATCTAAAGCTTGCTAAAAGATCATCATTGTTAAAAGAAGCTTGGTTATCTTTAGCTGATTCAGCTTTGGTGCTATTTGCTAAAGATGCAATGAGTTCATGTTTTAAAGCCACAGCATTTTCAATAAAATCATCATAAAGATTTGAAAAATTATTATTTAAAAGATCTCCTTCACGTTTAAAGACAGAGATCCACAAGATCTTTTGTTTAGTATCAAGACCTAATTTTAAATTGGGGTATTTATTTGAAGGGACATTTAAAGAGAGCACTTTTACTAAAAGCTCAGAATTATGCATATCACTATCATTTAAATTTTGAGCTAGATAATACATTAACAATCCTCCCTTTAAGGCATAAAGATAAAGGGGGGCATTATCTACAATAGTGCAACTAAAGCCATCTTTACCTAGTAAGGTAAGATTCGTCTCTTTTATTTTGAGATTTAAATCATCTATATCTAACATAAGCTAAACCTTAAAATTAACGTTACGTTTATTATAGGTGATTATTTAAAATAAAGTAGTAGAAAACGATAGAAAATAATAGTAGGATTTTTGATTATGTGATCTACCCAGGGAGATTGACATTCAATTTCTAACTTCATCAAAAAATGAATGTCCATATCTCTTATATATTTAAGACACTACCTCAATAAGCTTCTTTAATGTCTCCTCAAAAGAGGATTTTTCAAGAAGTCCTTGCTTTAAAAAAGCATTAACTGCCGAGATTTTTTCTAAGGCAAAATCTGCCTGAGCATCAGAGCCTTTTTGATATTCACCAATCTGCACTAAAAGCTCAATTTCAGCATATTTTGCCAAAATCTTACGCAATTTAGCCGCCGCGGCCTTATGTTCAGGACTTACGATATTATTCATTACACGGCTTACCGAGGCTAAGACATCGATAGCTGGATAATGATTTTGTGAGGCTAATTTTCGCGACAAAATAATATGTCCATCTAAAATTGAGCGAGTTTCATCAGCAATCGGCTCTGTCATATCATCGCCTTCAACTAAAACTGTATATAAGGCTGTAATTGAACCTTTATCAGAATTACCAGCGCGCTCCATAAGCTTTGGCAAAGTTGAAAATACCGAAGGAGGGAAACCACGACGAGTTGGGGGCTCTCCTGCAGCTAAACCAATTTCACGCTGTGCACGTCCAAAGCGGGTAACTGAGTCCATCATCAATAACACGCTCTTGCCTTGATCACGAAAATATTCAGCTACAGCTGTAGCGGTATAAGCTGCTTTTAAACGCTCCATTGACGATCTATCTGAAGTTGAAATTACCAATACGGTTTTTTTCATACCCTCAGGACCTAAATCGTGCTCAATAAACTCTCGTACCTCACGACCACGCTCACCTATGAGCGCTAAAACACAGATTTCAGCGGAACAACCTTTGATGATTGAGGACAATAAGGTTGATTTACCACCACCGGCGGCGGCAAAAATACCCATACGTTGACCTTCACCACAGGTAAGCACTCCATCTAAAACCCTAAGGCCTAGACTTATAGGTTTTGTGATGAGTTTACGGGTCATAGCTTGTGGCGGATCGGCATAAACAGGATAAAACTTATGGGTATTTAAAGGCCCCTTGCCATCGGCAACATCACCAACACCATTGATAACGCGCCCTAATAATTCCTCTCCTACAGGTACAGATAAAACCGAACCTGTGGGAATGACTTCAGTATGAAAGGAAATACCCTCAAGATCGCCTAAAGGCGTTAACAATGCGGTATTTTTAGAAAAGCCCACTACCTCAGCGCGCAAGGACCAATTTTCGCCAGGATTTCTTAAAATACATAACTCGCCAATTTTAACCTCTGGTACCACC
>URKL01000085.1 GCA_900548485.1 uncultured Succinatimonas sp. | reverse complement strand
ACTTTTGAATTACCGGAAGCGAGTAGAACGATGGAGCTTTAGGATATTACTTACAAATTATCTTTAGTTAAGAAAAATATCATTTTTTTATCTTTTTTGTCATATTATTATTTTTAAATAAATTCTTTTTTTAAATAACATCACGCTTACACAATTAAAGTCTAAAAATTTTTTATCTCTCGCTTAAGATTCTATAGAGATAGACTTTTATTTTAGGGATATACAATGACAAAGATTTTAAATTACGGTAGCTTAAATATTGATTATGTTTATGATGTACCGCATTTTGTAAAGGCTGGTGAGACTCTTTCCTCTCTTGGCCGCAACATTTTTGCCGGAGGTAAAGGCCTCAATCAGTCTATTGCTGTAGCCAGAGCTGGAGGACAAATATCTCACTTTGGTGCTGTTGGTAAAGATGACAGTAAAATTCTTACAGATGCACTTTTTGAAAATAATATTGACTACTCGCACTTAAAATATCGTGACGATTGTTCAGGACATACTATCATTCAAGTTGATAGCAATGGTCAAAACTGTATTTTATTATTTGGCGGTGCCAATCAATCCCTAAGCTGTGAAGAAATAGATGAAACCCTTGAAAACTTTTCAAACGGTGATTTCCTCATCATGCAAAATGAGACAAACAATCTTCATTACATGCTAACTAAAGCTACACAAAAAGGCCTGAAATGTTGTTTAAATGTTTCTCCTATAAGTGATAGCCTCTTAAAGCTTCCTTTAGAACTTTGTTATCTGTTAATTGTCAATGAAATTGAAGCTGCCGCACTCTCAAATCTCTCTGAGGATAGCGATCCTTACACTTTATTAGAGGTTTTAGCTCAGAAATATCCAAACTCATCTTTTGTTTTAACTTTAGGATCTCGAGGCTCAATTTTAAAACTCAAAGACAAAAATGCAATTTCATCCCTCTCTTATAAAGTTAAAGCCGTAGATACCACTGCCGCAGGAGATACCTATTTGGGATATTTAATTGCCAATCTTGCACAAGGTATTGATGCTAAGACTGCAGTTGCAAAAGCTACAGCAGCTGCAGCCTTAGCGGTGCAAGTTAAAGGAGCAGCACCATCTATACCTCATGATGATGAGGTTCAGGATTTCTTAAATTCACATCAAGAAAATATTTTTGTAGATAAAATCTAAAGAGGTTTTTATGAAAAAGATCGGTTGCTTAAATTCAGAACTCTCTTATGTCATCTCTAAATTAGGTCATTTTGATACTATCACTATTGGCGATTGTGGTCTTCCGGTTCCAGATGGAGTACAAAGAATTGATTTAGCGGTAACCTACGGGGTACCTTCTTTTGCTGATGTCTTTAAAGTAGTTGATATTGAAGCTAAATTTCAAAAAGTTACCATTGCTTCAGAAGCTTTAGAACAAAATCCTCAGTTTTGTCAAAAGATACAAGATTGGGCCTTAGCTAACAATGTCAAAGTTGAATTAGTTCCTCACGATGAACTTAAAAAATTAAGTGCTAAAAGTAAAGCCGTAGTCCGTACCGGTGAATGCACTGCTTACAGTAATGTGATTTTAGAATCAAATGTCTCATTCTGATATACATAAAACAGTAACGCCTCTACCACTTGCTTATGCTTTAGGTCTACTATCGCAATTTGTGCCTATTCCGGTCCATATTTTTGATAAGGATGGCCATTATTACGATAAGTTTAATGACGATAATGGCGATGACAATAATGTTCTTAAAACTGATTTAAAGTTCAGACATGAGATCATTGAACATATCAAAACACAAGGGGCTTCTATTATCAGCAATGAAAAGCCTATCTTGTTTGGTGGCGTTCAATGCTTAAATGATTTGACCTTGGTTTTAGGTCCGATTAGCGTCTTTGATGTTGATCAAAACTTTTGTCGTCTCTATGCTTTAAAACATAACGCAAGTTCCGTCTCACCTTTACGTTGCGATGCTAAAAAATTAGCAGCGCTTATTTTGCTTATCTATTCGTCAGTTAGCAACAAATACATTTATCTCACCGATTTTTTAGATAAAAATCTTTTAGATGATGCTGTTATTGCTAATACGCAAAGAAAAATTGCTGAGATTTTTAATGAACACTCGCTAACTAATAAACCCCACAATCCAGGATCTTTTGAGGGGAGTATCCGCTTTGCTATCACCCATGGAGATATTGAGGCTTTGAAACATGCATTAAACTCAATGTATGCCTCCATGCGTGGTACCTTAGCTAAAAATGAATTGCGCTCTTCTAAGAATTTAGCCATTGTTGATATCACCCTTGCTACTCGCGCAGCTATTGATGCAGGTCTTGGAGTTGAGGAAATGTATGTAATCTCCGATGCTTTTATTCTTGAGGCTGAAAATGCTCAAACTACAGCTGAGGCTGCAGCTATTGCTAGAGCTTGTGCTCTTCGCTGTACACAAATGGTGGCCCAAAAACTAAAAGACCAAAATTCAAAATCTTCGCTATCCCCTATAGTAAGCCGTGCTTGTGATTACATAGATAGGCATGTTTATGAAAAAATTGATTTAAAGACTTTAAGTGAAAAACTCCATATAAGCCCAAGCTATCTCTCGAAAATCTTTAAAAATGAAAAGAATATGACGATTGGTGATTTTACAAGACTAAGACGCATTTCGGTAGCAAAGGTCTTACTTACCAATACCGATAAGAGTATCTCTGAAATAGCTTCATTATTAAATTTTAACAGCCAAAGCCACTTTGGACGTATTTTTCTCCAACTTGAAGGACTAACTCCAGCAAAATATCGCAATATGCACGCTTTGCGTGACGTAGTTTTCTAACCCCTAAAAATTTGATTTAGATCACAGCATGATGTTAATTTTCTACATCATGCTGTTTTTTTGTCTTAATTGACAAAGTTCTTTTACCAAAATCAAATATAACTGCTAATAGAAGCCATATTCAGTGTTTTAAAAAGCTTCTTCACATTGTCATTTACTTTCTAAGATTGAATTTATCGGATTTAAAAAAGATCTAAATCTTCTACATCTTTAACTTTTGACTTAACTTCAAATTTTTTTGATTCAAATCTTATAAAAATAAAAATTTTTCTTATATATCAATATGTAACTAACAGATGTTAAAAAAATAATTTTTTTAACATTTATTTTGCCTTTTGTTTAAATTACGCAAATTTGCGATCGCATACGCATAATGCATAGCTAAAAAAAATAATTTAATGACATTTTGTGCATTTAAATGACACCTAAAATTTTTAAAATTTCTATAATCTTAAATGTCAAAAGACTATAAAGCTGTTGCGAAAATAAAAATTTGCTCAGCTAATAAAATAAACTAAAGGAGTCCGAATATGAAGTTAACTAAAATGTGTGCAGCTTTTGCCATGGTTATGTCAGCCGCCTCATTTTCAGCCTATGCCGCCGATGCTCCGGCACGTCTTACTGGTGGTGGTACTCAAATTATATACATCATCACCCCGTCTCATTCAAATCCATTCTTTAAGACTGAGGCTGAAGTTGCCGCTCAAACTGCTAAGGAATTAGGCTATACCGTAAAGATGGTATCTCATGATGATAGCCCGGTAAAACAGTCTGAGCTCTTTGAAACTGCTATTTCTGATAAAGCCGCAGCCATCATTTGTGATAACGCCGGTGCTGATGCTACTGTAGCTGCTGTAAAGCGTGCCGCCGATAACAATATTCCGACTTTCTTAATTGACCGTGAAATCAACGAGCAAGGTATTGCTATTTCTCAGATCGTAGCTAACAACTATCAGGGCGCAAAGGGTGCCGCTGAAATCTTCGTTGAGGCTATGGAAGAAGAAGGTCAATATGCTGAGTTAATGGGTATTGACTCCGATACCAATGCTCAGACTAGATCAACTGCTTTCCATGAGGTTATCGATCAATATCCTGATATGAAGATGGTAGCCGTACAGACTGCAAACTGGGATCAAAACTTAGCCTATCAGAAGATGGAAACCATTTTACAATCCTACCCTGATCTTAAGGGCGTAATCTCTGGTAACGACAACATGGCAGTTGGTGCCGCAGCTGCAATTAAGGCCGCTGGTAAGCAATTAAAGATCATCGGTGTTGATGGTTCTAATGATGCCCGTGATGAAATCTTAGCTGGCAATATGACTGCTACTGCTATGCAACCTGCCGCTTTAATCGCTGAGATGGCTGTACGTCAGGCCGATCAATACTTAAAGACCGGTTCTACTGGCAAGAGCGAAAAACAGCTTATCGACTGCGAGATCATCACTGTTGATAATGCTAAGAAACTCAACAACTTCGCTTTAAGCAAATAACAACTAAGGATGCCGTCAGTCTGACGGCATCTATTAAAAATAATCACTGCAAAAATTTTAAGTCCTTAATTGGAACGCAGTTGCTTTGCCCTAAAATTTTGGAAAAACTATGAAAAAGAAGAGCCTAATTTCAATTGTAATTGCGATTTTGTTCTTAGCCTACGCTGGTATCTCTGCCACTGTCGTTAAGGAAGGACAAGAAGCCACTTTAACCGGTGAAGTTGCCTTTAACCCTACCGATGAAGCCACTAAATTTTGGAATGAACAAGCCCACGATTATTTTGCAAAAGGTGCTGTAGATTTAAAAACTCTCTTAACTGAAGCTAATGGTGATTTTAATTCCGTTGCCAAAAAATACGGACATTACTCCATGGGTGATCAAGGTGAATTATCCTTTATTGTCAAAGGTGAAGGAAAAATCAATGTAGTCAAAAACAAATTACGCGCAGGTTACTTAGGTTTAGAAATGTCCGATATTGATCCTGCTTTAAAAATTAGATTACAAATTGGTCCTGTATTTAAAGGTTCAGCTGTCCGCGATTCTATTTCCTTAATTTCCTATAAAGATTACAAAAACCAAATCGAATGGGCTCAGGTATCTGTAGCCTTCCATGAACTTATCGTCCGCGACGTCTTATCTAAGGTAAATATGGAAGAGGCTTTAGACAAGAATGTTGAATTTACCGGTTGTTTTACTGTAGGTCGTCAAGGTTTATTGCAAATCACCCCTGTTGATCTGACCGTTAAGTAGGAGTAATCCATGAGCGAACAACAAGAAGAAATCTATCTGCATGCCGAGAAGATTGACAAGATCTACCCTGGCACTAAAGCACTAGATCAAGTCTCATTTGACATTAAACGTGGTAAGGTCAACGTGCTCATTGGCGAAAATGGTGCCGGTAAATCTACCTTAATGCGTATTATTGCTGGTATTGAAAAGCAATCAGCTGGCAAATTGTATTTACAGGGCCGTGAAGTTGAATTTAATTCAACTGTTGATGCTCGCCGTGAAGGTATCGCTATCATCCATCAGGAATTATGCTTATTCCCCAATATGACAGTTTTCCAAAACCTGTTTATGGCCTCTGAGCGTACTCATGGTGGTATTTTAGATGATGCTGAACATAGAAAACTTGCCACTCAAGTTTTAAAGCGTCTGAATTACCCGATTGATCCTGACACCATGGTAGGCGATCTGCGTGTAGGTCAACAGCAGATGATAGAAATTGCACGTAATCTGCTTATTCCTAATCTTAAGATTTTAATCATGGATGAGCCGACCTCTTCACTCTCTGAGCAAGAGGTAGACGTACTCTTCAATATCATGCGCGAGCTTACCGCTTCAGGAATCTCTATTGTTTATATTTCCCATCGTCTTGAGGAATTGATGCGCATTGGTGACTATGTAACTATTTTCCGTGATGGTCGCTTAGTTGCTGAGGCAAAGGTCAAAGAAATCGACGTACCTTGGATTGTAAAACAGATGGTAGGTGAAGGTAAGAGCTATCCTAAACGTGACGTTGTTATTGATTGGAAAAACACCCCTACAGTTTTACAGGTTAAAGATTTAACTCTACCTAAGAGTGGTGGTGGCTTCTTACTTAATAAAGTTTCCTTTGATCTGCATCAAGGTGAGGTTTTAGGTATCTACGGTCTGTTAGGTGCAGGACGTTCAGAAGTCTTTGAATGCATCATGGGTATGCGTCCAAATCATTCAGGTAAAGTCATTTTAAACGGACAGGAAATTGAAATTGGCACCGTACCTGAGCAAATTGCCAAAGGCTTTGCTTGGTTACCTGAAGATCGTCAACGTGATGGTCTAGTCCAAACTATGAGTATTGATAAAAACATTGCTCTATCAAATATCGGCAAATATACCAATGCTTTAGGCCTTATTGATAAAAACAAAGAAAGTGCAGCTGTTGATGACATGATCTCCGAAGTTCACATTAAAGTTGCAGATAAAGAGCTCCCGATTCTGTCCTTATCAGGCGGTAATCAGCAAAAAGTAGTTTTTGCTAAAGGTGCACTTACAGGACCTAAGATCATGCTCTTAGATGAGCCTTCTCGTGGTATCGATATCGGTGCTAAGACAGAAATCTTCAAGCTTATCTATCAGTATGCACAAAAAGGTGTATCGCTCTTGGTGGTCTCATCTGAATTAGAAGAAATCATCGCGATTGCTGATCGCATCATCGTGTTATCAAACGGTAGCAAAACAGCAGAATTTACCGGCTCTGATATCACACAGGACAATTTGGTTAAGGCCTCCTATATGGGCCATCAAAAAGCCTAAACAATTTTTGCGGAGAATTTATTATGAATAAAAACGATCTAATTATGACCATCTTAAAAGGTCGTACTTTAATTGTGCTGACTTTATTGGTCATCTTTTTCTCTTTTGCCAGTGAGTCTTTCTTTACAAGTCAATCTTTACTCTTAGTGGCAAAGCACGTAGCTTTATACGGTATCTTAGGTATTGGTATGACCTATGTACTCGTAACCGGTGGTATCGACCTCTCTGTAGGCTCAGTTGTAGGTCTGTCCGGTATGGTTGCAGGTCTTTTAATTAACCAAGGTTTAACCATCTTCGGTTATACCATCTACTTCTCTGTCCCGGTTATTGTATGTGGTATATATAGTGAGAATTGTGTGGAGGAAAGATGAAAAAATTTGATATGATATCTCTTGAAGAGGCAGGAAAAATGGCAATTGAAGAAGATTGTATTGTTGTGGATTTAAGGGGACGAAAAGATTATGATGTTTCTCATATTGAAAATGCAATTAATTTGCCGAATGCATCATTAAAAGAGATTGAAGAGTTTAACAAGAAAGATAAAATATGGATTTTATATTGCAAGAGAGGTAGTTTAAGTTTTAAGTTAGCTAATGAGATGAACAAAGTAGGATATAAAGTTAAGGCAGTAGTGGGAGGTTTTAAAAAAATATGATATAAGATTAAATAAAAGTATAATACAAGTATAAAGTTGACATTGTTTTTAGTTGCTATTATCATATCTAGTATGAATATAGATGAAAGGGATGCAGTAATGCATATTTAATAAATAATGGATAAATTTAAAATAGTTACACCATGTCATTTTGGTGTTGAATCGGTTTTGAAAAGAGAGATTACAGATTTAGGATATGATATTGTTCAAGTTGAAGAC
>URKL01000084.1 GCA_900548485.1 uncultured Succinatimonas sp. | reverse complement strand
AGCGCTGATCGTGCTGGTACTGTTTTTGAAGTTCGGCCGGGATAAGCGCTATGCGTATGGGAACGTGCACATTATACCTTTAAAAAAAGATTTTGCTTAAAAAAACAAAAAAGGAATATCTATTTTTTTAGCAAGTATATGTAAAAAAAAGGTATTAACTTATGAAAGATAAAAATCTCCCAAAATTTTGGGAGATTTTACAATTTTAGAGTTGCTCTAATTCTTCTTTTGCTGCAGCTTTAGCGATTGCTGCGTTACGAGCTTTACGTTTTTGCTTTTTGATAGTAGATAACCAAGCAAAGAAGGTACAAGCTGCAACGATCAAGACAATGATTGTGGCTAAAGCATTAATTTCAGGCGATAAACCACGACGTACGGATGAGAAGATCAACATTGGCAAGGTAGTGGAATCAGGTCCGGCTACGAAGCTTGTAATAACCAAATCATCCATAGACATGGTAAATGATAATAAGAAGGCTGCAACCTCAGAAGGCATAATTGCAGGAAGGATGATCGCAAAGAAGACCTTGATTGGACCTGCACCTAAGTCTTTAGCTGCCTCTTCAATAGAAATATCAAGCTCTACAAAACGAGAACGGATAACTACTGTTGCATAAGCAGAGCAGAAAGTTACATGTGCAATCCAAATGGCAATGATACCGCGGTCAGCAAAAACAGGTATGAAATCACCTAAAGTTACAAAAAGTAACAATAGGGCCAAACCAGTTATAACCTCAGGCAAAACCATCGGGGCTGTCATAAACAACATAAAGGCAGTTTCACCGGTAAAACGATTAGCACGAACAATTACGAACGCAGCTAAGGTACCAATGACAACTGAAGCACATGCAGTTAAAAAGCCGATAGTAAGCGAGATACCTACAGCCTTGATGATAGCAGCGTCATGGAATAGAGTGTCATACCAGCGTAAGGAAAACTCAGTCCATACAGTTACCATCTTATTTTCATTGAATGAATAAGCCATCAAGGTAACAATAGGTAAATATAAGAAGCTTAAAGCCAAAATTAATACTAAAACTCTCAAGATAGCAGATTTATTCTTGTTCATTTAAGATTGTCCTCCGACTTTACGCTGATTCTTTAAGAACCAAACGATCGGAATGGAAAGAATAGCCAACATAGTGATAGCTACAGCAGATGCTAATGGCCAATCACGGTTGTTGAAGAACTCTTGCCATAATATACGGCCGATGAGGATACTCTCTTTGCCACCTAAAAGCTCCGGAATTACGTACTCACCCATAGCAGGAATGAACACTAACATTGAGCCGGCGATGATACCGCTCTTTGTTTGCGGAACTAAAGCATTGAAGAAGGTCTTAACCGGACGACATCCTAAATCATAAGCAGCTTCAATGAGAGAATAATCAACCTTCATTAAAGCTGAAAAGAGTGGCAATACCATATAAGGTAGGTAGCAATAAACAATACCAATATATACAGCAAAGTCAGTCTGTAACATATGAATCGGACTATCAATGATACCTAGGGTTAATAAAATATCATTGATAAGACCATCTTTTTTCAAAAGAGTCATCCATGCATAAATACGCACTACAAAGGAAATCCAACTTGGCATGATAATCAGCATGAACAAGACATTTCGAGTGGTGTTCTTGCAAGTTGCCAAAGCCCAAGCTATAGGATAACCGATGATAAGACAAAATAGCGTGGAAAAAGCTGCTACTTCCAAAGACTTTAGATATGACTGCATATAGGTGCCGTCAGGATCTGTAAAGATATTGGTGTAGTTTTCCAAATGCAAAAGAATTTGCATCGCTCCATCTTCAAAGGTGATGATAGGCGAATAAGGAGGGATCGCAATTTCTGTTACAGAAAAGGAGATCTTAAAAATAATTAAAAAAGGCACCAAGAAAAAGAGGAGCATCCACATATAGGGCAAGAAGATCAAAGCTCGATCGCGCCAATTATTTTGGTGTCGTATATTTAATTTGCTTTTTTTTCCAGCTAAGCTCGCTAAAGCTGCCATAATAGAATCTTCCTTTTTGATTAAAAGGTTAAAGCTATGCAGGACTCAGGATCCCAGCTTAAATACACATGATCATCCCAGGTTGGTAAGCCAACATTGAAGCGGTCAACATTAGGCAGAGTTGAGGAAATGACTCGACCTGACTTAAGACGTACGTAGTAAATAGAGATATCACCTAAATAAGCGATATTTTCAACTACACCTTCACACCAGTTAGTTTCACCTTCGGGTTTATCGTGAGAGATATAGATCTTTTCAGGACGCATGGCTATGGAAAGAGGCATACCATCTGCAAGATCAAGATCGTGTTTTAATTCAATAGGTCTTGTAAAGTCTTTTGCCGCAATCAAGGAATGAGAGGCATTAGAAGTAATTAAAGAGCAGTCAAACATATTGACTTGACCTATGAACTCAGCTGAGAAACAGCAGTTCGGGTTCTCGTAAATTTCACGCGGACCACCAATCTGTACGAATTCACCACGATCCATAATGGCAATACGATCGGCCATAGTCATAGCCTCTTCTTGATCGTGAGTTACCATGAGGCAGGTTACACCTACGGAGTTGATGATATCTACAAGCTCTAAGCGCATCTGTTCGCGTAACTTTTTATCTAAAGCTCCCATAGGCTCATCTAAGAGCAAAAGTTTAGGTTCTTTAGCTAAGGAACGAGCTAAGGCTACACGCTGACGTTGACCGCCTGAGAGCTGATATGGTTTGCGCTCAACATAATCTTCCATATGTACAAGCTTGAGCATACGCTCAACACGCTCCTCGATAACGCTTTTAGGTAAGTGTTCCTGTTTTAAACCAAAGGCAATGTTTTGTTTAACATTCATATACGGGAATAACGCATATGATTGGAACATCATATTTAAGTTGCGGCGATATGGAGGTAAGTCACCGATATCTTTACCCTCTAAGACAATATTGCCTGAGGTCGGAGTTTCAAAACCTGCAAGCATACGTAATAGGGTGGATTTACCACAACCTGAGGAACCTAAGAGAGCGAAAATCTCACCTTGGTAGACAGTTAGATCTACATTGTTAACTGCAATGAAATTATTAAATTCCTTAGTTAACTTTTTGATCTCCAAAATTGGTTTTTTATTTTGTTTTGCCGGTGAAACTTTCTGTCCTGGGAGTTCACCTGGACGGTGAGTGTTCTTATTGGCGACGGTAGCCGGAGCTACTTCAGGATTTGCCTTCTCAGCTTTTTCCAAAGGTTTGATTTCCACTGTTTATAGTTCTCCATAAAAGAGGAAAAAGACAAATATATTTGGAAAAACCTATATTCCAAATATAATGAAAAGCGCATCGAGCCTAAATAAAAAGGTCGAGCATAATTTAACTTGTTGTAATTTAAAATAAAATGATTTTTAATTGGACCATTTACTTAAATTACAAAATTCAATGTATGATAAAGAATATTACAGCTCTTGCAAGCGTTTTTTTGTTTAATCTTTGTTAGATCTAAAGTATGCAATAAATAAACAAATAATAATTTGAATTGTCACGCAAAAAAGCTTTTGCAAGATTTAAAAATTATCTTTGCTGTTTTTTATATTTTTACTAATAAATTTAAATAGTTAGTTATCTCTTTAGAGGCCCTTATGAATGACTTTACTCTTTTAGACAATACTCAAATGTATTTTGGTAGAGGTAAGGAGTTTGAAGTTGGAAAATTAGTAAAATTTTATGGTGGCTCAAGAACTTTAATTATTTATAACGATGAAATCTCCCAAATTCCAGGTCTTTTAGATAAAGTTAAGCGAGCTTTAGATCTTTCTGGTATCGAGTTTGTAGAGTTAGGAGGAGTAAAAAATACCCCCCGCTTATTCTTTATAGAAGATGGTGTAGCTACATGTATCAAGTACAACGTGGATTTTATTTTAGCTATAGGTAATGCTTATTGTTTCTCAGCTGCAAAGGCTATAGCTGCGGCTGTCTACCATCCTGCTCAAATTAAAGATATTTTTGATAAAGATTTCCTTTTAGATGAAGCTTTACCTATAGGCGCAATAGTTACAGTTCCTGGATGTGGCTTTGTAAATTCAGGTTATATGTCCGCAGTAATTCCTAAATCAGATGGAAGTTTTAGGATGTTATCTCGAGATAACAACTTATTAAGGCCACGTTTTGCAATTTTAAATCCAGAATTAGTTAATAATTCTAAACAAGAGCTAGTGTCGTCGCTTATAAGTATCTCAGCTCGTGTTTTTGAACGTTATTTAGCCCCACATCCAGCTCAGGTTTTAACCGATAGAATTTATGAAAGTGTCATGGCTACCATTTTTTCTATGTGGCAGCACTTGCGAGATATTCCTGGTGATTATGAGGCTTATGCCAATATTATGTGGTCAGGAATTATGACCAATATTATCCCTTCAATTGAGAATTCTGCGGAAAATCCAGCTTTAGAACAGGTTAAACGAGGCTTAGTTTCTCTTTATGATTGTTCTCGTGCCGAGGCTTTAAGCTTAATTTTGCCAGCTTATTTGGAGATGAGCATTGCTAAAAATCCGCAGAGAATTGCTCTTATGGGTAATCGAGCCTTTAGCTTTGAGCTTGACTTTCAACATCCTGAAAATACTTGCTATTTAACTTTAAAACGTTTAAGACAATTTATCTCCCAATCAGGTTTACCTAAAACTTTTGAAGATCTTGGGGGATCAGGAGCCGATATTCCTAAATTATTAGAACTAATTGATATGTCATCTGGTGGTTTACTGAGTCCAGGGGTTAAATTTGATAAGACGGGAGTGGAAATTCTTCTGTCACTTATCTTAATAAAATAGTAATTATTACTACGAGTATCTCTTATACTTATATCAAAAACCTCCTTCTATGCGCTAGAAGGAGGTTTCTTTAAAGTACATTGTAGTAGTTTGGAAGATTATCTTTAAAGATTTTTGCTATTGATTCTTTTAGAATAATTTTCATGATTTTTTGCGCTTCTGCGGGATTTTTAAAGCGAATGGCTTCCATTAAGAGGCAATGGTCATCAATTGCCTTTTGAGCCTCATCTAAATTCTGATCTAAAGTTTCTTCTATTGAAAGCAAGCTCGTATTTAAAATGAGTTCCGATAATCTTAAAAAGAAAGGATTATGGGTACCTTTAAAAATAGCTTGGTGAAAAGTAATATCACCCTTAGTGAATAAGGCGTAATCATTTTTAAGAATAGATTTACGCATCATGTTATTGCCATCATCAAGGCCACTTAAATCGGAAAAATCCGAATTTAAAGCACATAAAGCTGAGGCTTGAGGTTCAAAAGTTAGACGTAATGCGCCTACATGATATAAAAGAGTTTTATCGTCCATGCATGATTTTGCATAGTAAACGACGTCTGGGGAGAACCAATCCCAATTTTCCTTATCTAAGATGACAGTTTTAGTTTTAGGTTTTTTTAAAATAATGCCTTTAGCAACCAAAAATTGTAATGCTGAACGCAAAGAAGTTCTAGAAACATCAAACATTTGACATAAATTGTTTTCACTAGGCAAAACATTATTTTCAAACTCTCCTGCAGCAATTTTTTTAATCAAAGTCTGGATGAGATTGTCACAAATATTTTTTTCAAGATTCTTCATAAATGTTTATTTATAGGTATTGAGATTATATCTGTAGATATTCTAATAGTTTTTATTCTACCAAAGATACAAGAAATATTTTAAATGTGATCAATATTATATTTTTGTATGATCATATTAGATATCTGGTATTACTAGATTATAATTCAGGTAATTCCAAAATATAGTTATTTCAAAGGGGAGAATAATGACTTCTAAAGGATGTGAAGGTTGCACCCATTTTTGCTCACTATTACAAGGTGATAATGGCGCTTTAAAAAGAGCTTTATATAAATCTATGGGACATTCTGACGCGGAATTACGTCGCCCCATTATTGCTGTTGTAAATAGCTATACAAATGCCACACCAGGTCATTTTAATTTAGATAAGCTTACAAACTTTGTTTTAAAAGGCATTCATGATGCCGGCGGTTTAGGCATGGTTTTTGGCACAATTGCACCTTGCGATGGTATTGCCGAAGGTCATTTAGGTATGCGTTATATCTTAGCCTCACGTGAACTAATTTGTTCATCTATTGAGGCTATGGTTAGAGCCCATAAATTTGATGGTATGGTGCTTTTAGGTTCTTGCGACAAAATTGTCCCTGGAATGTTGATGGCTGCGGCTAGATTAAATATTCCCTCATTATTTGTGAACGGTGGCCCGATGTATCCAGCAAGTTATAAGGGTAAACACTGGGATGGCAATATTATTACAGAGGCAATCGGCTGGAAAGAGCGCGGAGAGATCTCTGAGGAGGAATTTGCTTATATAGAAAATATTGCCGAACCAGGTCCTGGATCATGCACTATGTATGGTACGGCTAATACTATGTGTGCAATTGCCGAATCTTTGGGAATGTCATTACCAGGAAGTGCAACTATTCCTGCAATTGCTAAAGAGCGAGAGGAATGTGCTTATAAGAGTGGTGAGGCGGTAGTTTCATTAGTTAAAAATAATGTAAAAGCTAGAGATATTATCAACGAGAAGTCTATTCATAATGCTATGTGTTATCTCTTAGCAACAGGCGGTTCAACCAATGGTATTTTGCATTTACAGGCCATTCATCATGAGGCAGGTCTTGGTAATTTAGAACTAGCTAAATTTGATGCATTAAGTCATAAAATTCCGCTTCTAGCTTCAATTTATCCAGCCTCAGAATACGACATGATTGATTACTATGAGGCAGGCGGAGTTAAAGCTGTTGAATATGAATTACGTAAGGTTTTAAACCTTGATGCCATTACGTGTGTTCAAAAAACAAAGGGCGAAGTTCTAGATGCAAGCTCTAAGACTAGCAATGAAAATATAATCAAGAGCTTTGATGCTCCTCATCGTCATGATGCCGGTGTAGCGGTCTTAAGTGGCAATATCTCACCTTTAGGTTGTGTTGTTAAACCTGCAGCAGTTCCGCTTAATATGCTGAAGTTTACCGGAAAAGCCGTGGTATTTAACTCTGAAGATGAGGCTAATGCGGCGATCATAAGTGGACAAATCTCTAAAGGATCGGTTTTAGTTTTACGCTATGAAGGTCCTAAAGGCGGTCCTGGCATGCCTGAAATGTATAAGCCTATGAAGTATTTAGAGGGAATGGGATTGGCAGATAGTTGCGCATTGATAACTGATGGTCGTTTTTCCGGATCAAATCGCGGCTTATTTGTCGGACACATATCCCCAGAAGCTTATGAAGGTGGCATTATCGGCCTTGTCAATGATGGTGATGAGATTTGTATTGATATTGAAAAAAGAAGTATTCATTTGAATGTTTCTTGCGAATTATTAGAAAAGCGTCGCCAACTTTATCAGTGTGTCAAAAAAGAAGTTTCTCACGGCTTTTTGCGTATTTATCAAAAGCTAGCGGTATCTGCGGCAAATGGAGCTTATTTATCTGAATAAATTGTTATACAAAAATAACTATAATAAAAAGCCTGTATTAACTTTAGTTCTAAATAAAGGGCTTATTTATCGGTTATATTTGTGATCTTTATCTTTTATTTTTTTAAATTGGTGTTTATTATTAATAAAATTGTACTACAATTTTATATATCTAATCAGTGGTGGATAAATT
>URKL01000083.1 GCA_900548485.1 uncultured Succinatimonas sp. | reverse complement strand
ATGGTGACTGATAAAATTTTGAATTTAAGTGCCTACTGTAACTAGTAGACAATTTCTGCAAAAGGTCGGCGCCTTTCTTATAACACTATTGACAGATTCTATTGCATTAGTCGTATAAATCACTCGACGAATATCATCTGAGTAATTGAACATTGTAATAAGATGCTCCCAATGACGACGCCATTGCTCTACAATTACTGGATATTTGTCTTTCCCATCAGCCTCAAACAGATCTAATGCTTCTAGAGCTTGTTTCTCAGTAGGTGATTGATAAATCGTCTTTAATTACGATGCAACACATTTGTAGTCTTTTCAACCAACAAACAGCTGTTAATTAATTTACTATATTTATATAATATTGTTTTTTTGATATCCTTTCTGATTACAATTCGAGAAGCTTGACAACATTTTCTTATGTTACATCTAATTTAATATGTAAAAAGATTTTTTCATATATCCTAATCTTAAAAATTTTATCTATTGTTATTTAACAGAATTTTCCTCTTCAATAAGCTTTAAAGCATTTAATATATCAGCAGAACCTTCCTTATTCAGATAGGCTTGAATTTGTTTTCCAATCTTCATGATATTATCACAGTAACGAGAGTTTATGGCATATCGACTATAATAATTAACAGCTTCATTAATGACAAAATCTAATCTTCTTATATAAGAATCATATTTGTCCGATGCCAAGAAATTTTCATCAATACATCTGTACTTCAAAGACATCAAAAACAATCTAATTGCCCAAATGAATTTTAGTTTATAACTTCTACTTTTTCTTAATTCATTTAAAGAAGCAATACAAGCTTCAACCATATTTAAAGCAGTTTTTTCATCAAGGCAATATTTTGCTACTTTTACATAATTTAAAAGGAAGAACATAGCCTGATGAAGATACATCTTATTACGATCAATTAAAGAATTATACTTGTTATAAATAGAACGAATATCCGTATTACTTCCATATAAACATCGGCAAGCTGAATAAAAATATTTCTGAGCACTTATATTATGATCAGTCATTAATAAATTTCTATAAAAATCTTGAATAGACTTAGGTGTTCCTTTATACAAATAAGTCATTACTCCCGTGAATTTACACATTGCCATAATATGCTTTTGATTTTTTAGAAATTTTTTAGCAATTTCTTCAGCAGCTTGTAAAATAGTTTTTAAGCAGAATTCGTATTCATAATTAATACATTTTAAATTTAGATCGAACATCTTAAAGCATAAATTATCTCTAATATCTACAAAAAGATTTTCTATTTGCTCTTGAGATAGCTCAAACTCTAAATTTGAGTAATTACAATAAAGATTTATCTTTCTTACAATATAATCTAGATCTTTATCTAAGATATCTAAATAGATCTTATCTGTTTTCTTATTGTAAATTTGATATTTTTCTTCGGGAGGATAAGCTAAAGACCCACTAAAATCAGGAAGTTTTGCTTTTTTCATTTCCGAATAGTCAAAAATATAACCATGACTTGGAAAATAATTACTTGTATCTTTAATTATAATTTTAGCCAAACCAAAAGCGGCCTTCATCTCAACAGATATTGATAAATGGAGATCTTGCGGGGCTTTTTGAGGAAAAATCTTTTCTGCAAATTGTATACCGTCATCATCTGATTTAAACGATTCTGTTCTTAAATATAGCTGTAAAATTTTAGCGCCTTTGCCTAAACTAAACTTAGTACACGGCTCTTTCAAATAATATGTTTTACCTCCAGCAATTAAATCCTCTGAGACTAATGGGAACCACTCACATTCCTGCTCTAATTTATCATAATATGCGATTTCTAACAGTGGTAAGGTATCAAAATAAGTAGGAGAGTTTTGGGACAAACGATCTGCATAAAGCTTACAACCATCTAAAATTAAATTACTCTTATCATGCAAAATCTTAATTGGAGATTTATTGGCTAAAAGCTTTTGAAAGTTTTGTACCATAAGTTCAGAGGCAAGATCCCCACACAATAAAATCGCACTACTCTCTTCATTATCATCTATAAGTAAATCTAAAATGGAAACATCCTTATTTTGATTAGAATTTTTTTCTAAAGATAATTTTGAATATAATGATGATTCTGCAGTTGAGAGTAATGAAATTAAAACATCCTTATTTAAAATGTTAACGTTTTTTACAAGATGTATATTAGGCACGCTCACAGGTAGGAGACATTCTTTAGATAGTCCATTTAAAATAGACTCAACAACATCTGATCTCGTCGTTAAAAATTGCCAAATAAGTTTTTCTTCATTAGAAGTATTTTTAATTGACGGACTATTTGTTTTTATGTAATTTTTAAAACAATTACATATAAAATTCACCCCAGAAAGTTTTGTAGTATTTTTTTTAGGTCGCTCTCTTACAGGAACAATAAACTCACCTTCTTTTTTTAATTTAAATAAAGCATATTCAAAGCCATCAATACCCGCATAGAAAACCTTTATCTTTTTATTAATATAATCAACACACTCTTCATAATGTAAATTTAAATATTGTATCAGCGCTGCAATTTCACGCCAAATAAAAACAATATCATCTCTCGACTTTCCAAAAGATTTTAAAAGATCTTCTTGAGCATATTCAGAAAGCTCATTTGGAATAGGCACAACCAGTTTAATATCAGACTTTTTAAAAACCAAATCTTCCTTAAACTCTCTAGAAAAATCACAAAATAACGATTCTATATGGGAAGCTATAAGTTTATATACAGAAAGATTTTCTTTTATATTTTTTTTTGCTACATTTTTTTCAGTAGGATCATAAGTGACATAGTGTTCAACTTCTCTAAAAAGTTTAGAGTTATCCTTATGATTTACTAATCCATGCCACAAAATCGATACAGGAATTTTCTCTAATAGATCAAAAGAAGACTCTATTCTTTGATCTTGATATTGACTAAAACCACTACAACTTCTATCACTTATCGCTCGACTTCCTGAAATTAACAGCTTATTATTCTTAGCAATCACTGAGCTTAAAATCAAACCGGTCTTAAAACAATTACCATTTTGACAATCCATAACTTGATCATTAAGACCAAAAGCGCTAATTACAAAAGTCCTACTCATAGAATTGTACCTAAATATTGATGTAGGGTTTTTCTAAAATTTTCAATATTTTCTCTCCATTCTGTAGGCTTAGTCGATATATTGAATAAAGCATATTTACCATTTACCCTAAAACAAGTCTCACTTTGTGAGCTTGAAATCAAAATACCACCTAATAGATATTTATCGACTAAAAGACGAGTCCATGCACTTTCAAGTTCTTTTATCATATTCTCAAAAACACTATCAAGATTTTCTCTTTCATGCGACTGAGCCATATTTACAATATATATCGGAATTAAAATCGATCTCTTAGCATCAACACCATCCTCAGTTGCACAATAAATTTTAATAAATGAAGTTGTGCCTAATTCCTGAGGAATTTTCTTTTTCTCAAGATTATAAGTTTCAATCGACACAAGATATGTAACTGAATTTTTCTTAGAAGTAATGATAAAAGGTCCTAAACAATCAGAACTTAAACGATGTCCATGAAATTGTTCTTTGGCAATTGACAAAAAAGACGAACCAAATTTCTCATATTTAAGTCTATAAGTATTTTCTGTATTTTGTGTCAAACTATAAAAAGAACTTTGTAAAAACAGCATGCCAATATCTTTGAATGTATTATCTTGATAAATAAAAGCCTTTTCTAATTGACGCTCACGTCTAACTAAAGACAAATAATACTTCCAAATAACTCGATAACGCCTTTCATTTTGTAATACATAATTTGGCGTAGGTAAGGTTTTTTGCACTGAAATTAATTTAAAAATCGGCTCATTTGAAAAACTTGTAAGCATTACTAATAAAGATTTAACTTGCTTAACACGCACGGAATTTTTAAGAAAAATTCCTTTTTCACGATATTCATCAATATATACTCTACAAGCTTTTTTTGCTCTTAAGACAAAATCTTTTAAAACTCTATTTTCAAGCAAATCAAATTTTTCTACTCGAGCAACAGCCATCATCTTAAAATCATTAGAAGCTGTTTTTTCTTGAATACTTTCTCCTGGTTGCTTAATTAAATGACGAATACACGGTGCATCTAATTCTCTAACTCTACTAATAGGCATCATTTGACGTTTGCCAACTAAAATCTTACGTAAACCACAAAACAAAGATGGCAAAATCTTTAAGAGCTCAGGAGCAATACTAGCTATAAAAGAATAACGAGGTTTTTCTCTACCATCTCCAATAAGTTCACAGAGATTTGCATAAACATCATCACTAAAAATATTATCATTTTTGTGCATTAGCTCATCAAAATATGATAAGTGATGCTCTAATACTTTTAAATTACTTTCTGTTTTACCCTTAATATTAGTAAGGCTTAAAGCAATTTTTTTGTTACCTATCCTAATATTGATATCATCATTTTTATTAGTAGGTAAATAATAAGCTAAGTTAAATAGACCTAATTTATTTCTTGAAGCAGATGGATCTAAAGGAAAAATAAAAGAATTCTTATCAAAATTCACCTGACAATCTAAAAGGCTAGGTGAAATTTCAAGAACAACGCCACCTGTATACTTAATCTCAATTAAATCTGTACCTAATAAATCATCACGTGTGTATTTTTGAGTATAGGCATCACTCATCTGCCAAGGATAATTTCTAATCTTTAATAAAACATCAGACATAATTAAATCTTACGACTTACACCCTGCCACATAAACATACCTGTTCCTAAATTATCTTCCTTAGCTTTTTCAAAAGCCTCAATTAAATTATCATCATGGATTTCAGAGAGTAACATGCCAATTTCATTTAAACAGTCAACAACGTTGCTATCTGAAAGATCAACTCCTCTCAATTTAGGCATAATTTTCTGTTCAATTTGATCTGCTATAGCATTATTTACAGAAGTTTCATCATCAAACGGGTAATTTCTTACATAAGCATGGATAGCTCCACTTACACGGTAACCAAAAGGTTTACCGATCTTATCCATAGCCTGATTAAGTTTTTCAATGATTTGTGAGACTTGATTACGAGACTCATAATCATTATCTTTTTTAATCCAGTTTTTGTAGGTGTTGTAGGAAATAGCTTTATGAGCCTTAATAGTAGCACTCACCTTAGGTTGATCATTAACACGTTTGACGTTCTCATCATTAGGTTTGCCAAAACGTAAAACGTTAGAACGATCTAAAACCTTATCCGAAAGAGTTTGCGTAGATTCATCTTCATTCATTGTACCGACGAATAATACATTCTCAGGGATCCAAATATTACCAAACTGATCGTCAATGGTAATTTCAGCCTTGCGTCTTTGTTCTGGATCTCTAGGATCTTTTACCGTACGTCTTAACTCCAAACGTGACAGAAAATTAGCAAAATAATATTCTGTACGCGCTAGATTCATCTCATCTAATAGCACAATCAGCATGCGATCTTTTAAAGATGCGACAAATTCATTGTCATTATTATTTCTTTTGCGCTCACCTTCATCATATTTATTTAAATGATCGAAAGCGACTAATGTGCGAGCTAATTCTGTAGCCTGATATTTTTTCTCTAGATAATTATAGAAACCTAATAAATCCTGAGGAGAATCCCATCTCGGCTCAACAGGAATCACTAAAGAATAAATACCAAAATACTCAGCATATTTTGTAGGTAATAAAGTTTTACCAGTACCTGAAATACCTGCTAAAACTGTTAGGGGATTAAAATCCTGTATTTTAAGTGCCGTATGAAAGGCATTGATAACTCTTGAAGAAAAAATAATGCCTTGTTCTTCAAGATAACGAGTAAATTTATTTAATTCCTCTCCTTCACTTGAGAAAGCCTCAGAATTTGGAATTTTATTTTGATAATTAAGAGCATATTTTTGGCTATAATTTTTACTTACATATAACTTTAAACTATACGGGATTTCTAAAAGTCTTGAATAACCTTCTTTAAATTTCTTCTTTTCATCCTGCTGCCTTTCAATATCTGAACTTAATTTTCCATGAATAGCTTCAAGTTTAGATAACTCAACTTTTCCTTGAGCTAAATTATTTTGTAAATAATATAACTCTGTTTGTTTCTCAGAAATTTCCGCTTTAAGTTTTAAAAGTTTCTTTTCTATCTCAGATTTTTTAGAGTTCTCATTTTCTAATTCATCAATCTTAGCTTCAACTTTAGCTAAATTATCTTTCTTTAAATTTAAATCTTCATTTAAAGCATGGTATTCCTTATCTAATTTTTCATAACGCGTATTTAATTCGTCATATTTACCGTTTAATTCATCAAGCTTTTCTTGAGCCTTTTTATAATCACCATCAGGAGCATTAAAGTTTTCAAGCTTTTGCTTTAAATCATCAATTTCTTTTTGGATCTGATCTTTTTTATCTTTTAATCTTGGTAAAGCATCTTGTAAAAACTCAACTTCACTATGAGATTTTGCATTTTCTTTTAAAGTTAAAAAAAGTTCATTTTGAGCCTTCTCTAAAGTACGCTCTACTTTCTCTAATTCAACCTGTAAATCATCTTTGATAGTAAGATCTGAAAGATTATCTTTAGCTTCTTTAATAGCTAAATTATATTCTTCTCTTAATTTATCAATTTGCTCATTATAAGAATCAATCTGAGCTTTAAGCATTTCAGCACGCGCTTTATAATTTAAATACTCTGTATGCTCAGACTCTTCACGAGGAAAACGCTCTACGAAATAACCAACAGTTTTTGCAAGCGCAATACCAATAATTACAAAAATAGCTAATAAAATACATACACCAAAAATCATGATGTACGGAAAATCTTTATCTAAAAGGTTATTGATAAAATCCATAATCTTAATTCCACGTATATACTAATTATTGTGTCCGTTTATTCTCTTTGAAGTTCTATTCTTTTTTGGTGTTATCTTTGCTTTTATCTTCTAGATCATCCTGATTTTTTTCTTTTTCAGTTTGTTCTAGCTGATTGAACATACTCTGCCGTAAATCTTCTAATTGTTGTAATTGAGCATTGTAACTTTCAATGAGTTCATTAAACTTTAAAGAATTATCTGACATAAATTTATGTTCATCATCAAAGTTTTGTTTAGTTTCAGCTATAACTTGATTTAAACTAGCCATATTTTTCTGTACAGCATCAAGTTTTTCATCTAAGGTCTTTTGTGTATTATCAATATTTTTAAGTGTACTTTCTAAGATCTTTTCACCACTTTTAATTGCCTCAACAGCAGTGACTAAAGATTTCTCTTGCGAAGAAAAAGATGCTATCTTATCTTCTACTTTCTTATGTAATTGACTTAAATTTGATTTATCTTGCACTAACGCTTCAAGCTCTTTATTTAAAGCTATAACTTTAGCTTCAAGATTATTCTTTTCCTCTAGAATCTTATCTTTTCTCTTATTAAGATTTTCTAAATCAAGCTTTTTAGCTTTAAGTTCAGAGGTTAATTTATCATTGTCCTTTGTTACTTTATCTAACTTGTTATTTATTTCTTTTTGCAAAGCTTGATTCTTTTCAATATTCTCAATTAAACTTGCAAGTATGTCTTTATTTTTTGAAATTTTATCGTTTAAATCTTCAAATTCATTATTTTGTTTAGTTAATGCAACATTTTCATCTTTAAGACGCGTATTTTCACC
>URKL01000082.1 GCA_900548485.1 uncultured Succinatimonas sp. | reverse complement strand
AACGACAACCAAAAACCCCTGGGCTCACTAAATCAGCAGGTTGGGCTTTAGGATTTATTAAAGCTTTTATAGCTTTAACACGATCAGGAGCAGAAACACCAGTGGTTACCCCTTCAGCAGCATCAATAGAGATGGTGAAAGCTGTACCATAGGTGGAAGTATTATGAGATACCATCATAGGTAAATTCATTCGAGCGGCTACTTCTTCTTCGATGCAGACGCAAACAATACCAGAGCATTCACGGATCATAAAAGCCATCTGAGCATCAGTAACAGTCTCAGCGGCGTAAATTAAATCGCCTTCATTTTCGCGATCTTCGTTATCAACTACCATAATTCCGCGGCCTTGTTTTAAGGCAGCAATAGCAGCTTCTACACGCTCTGTAGCGTTTTGTCCGAAGATTTCAAGTAGGTTACGGTTTACCATGGGTACCTCATTTGATGGATGATTGGGTGCGAGCTTCAGTAATAATACGTTTCATTGTACGTACAGCTTCATCAAGACCGGTGAAGATAGCGCGAGCAATGATACTGTGACCGATGTTCAACTCGTTCATTTGGGGGATAGCTGCAATTGCGGCTACATTATTATAATTAAGTCCATGACCTGAATTTACTTTAAGACCTTTTTCATCAGCATAAGCAGACATTTGTCTTAATATTTCTAATTCATGGTTGGATTCTTCAATATTTGTCGCATTAGCATAACTGCCGGTATGGAATTCCACAACCGGAGCTCCGCAAGAGCATGCAGCATCAATCTGTTTTTGATCGGGATCGATAAATAAAGAAACCTCTGTTCCTACCTCAGATAACACTTTGACAGCCTGTGCTACTTTGTCAAAATTATTGACAACATCAAGACCGCCTTCAGTTGTAACCTCTTGTCTTCTTTCAGGAACTAAACATGCCTTTTGTGGGGCTAAAGCTACAGCGATGGCTAAAATTTCATCGGTAACAGCCATTTCCAAATTTAAGGCAGTTTTTACTGTTTCCCTAATAATGCGTACATCGCGATCAGTAATATGACGGCGATCTTCACGCAAGTGGGTGGTAATACTATCAGCCCCAGCAAGCTCAGACAGAGCTGCTGCGGTGACAGGATCGGGGTAGTCTGTTCCACGAGCATTACGCACAGTGGCTACATGGTCTATATTTACACCAAGAAAAATAGGTTTCATATGCAAATTGCAGAAAAATCTGCAGGTCTCCTTTTGGTTAACAAAAGCTACAGCTATGACACTGCGCCTTATTATAATAAGGATGTCAAATTTTAGGGGGTAAATTTTCGTTGTATGAAAAATAAACGCAACTAGCCCCCTTAAAATTAGAGAATTTTTTTAGGTTTTGGTTCTTTTAGTGGAGCAATAAAGAGAATTGCAAGAATTAAAGCAGGAACCATAGTAAACCATAAGGCATTATGTAAGCCAAAAAAGTCTGCCATGATGCCGGTACCTACAGAGACAATATATCCAATACCAAAAGTAAAACCTAACATCATAGATGTTGCAAAAGCGGCGCTTTTAGATAGAACTCGTTGTGACCAGACAATTGCCGGTGGAGTTGAACCATAAAGTCCAGCTCCGGTGATAAATAAAAAGGTATATGACAATAAGGACAAGTCAGCTAAGTATAAGAAACCGCAGACGCTACAAAATGTTGCAATATAGGTAATTAAAATTAACTTTTTCAATCCTAATTTTGCAGATAATCCACCAATTGCCATTCCTCCGAAAGCGGTACCAAATAACATTGCAAATAAAGCTTGAGCACTTTCAGTGCTACTATAACCTTTTTCGGTTAAGAATAGAGGTAGGTAAGCAATCATTGAACAGTAGCAAAGAGATCTCCAACCTATAGAGAAGACAAACTGAACAAAAGCTTTATTGTGAACAATAGAACTGATACTAGAGATATCACTTGGTTTATCAACTAAGGTAGGGTGATGAAGTTTGCGAGCATAAATTAAAATTGTAGTGATGATTGCAGGAATAGATAGCCATAATAAATTTTGATACTCATATGCATCAATAAAGCGTGCTACACAATATGGAGCTATAGCAAAGCCAACATTGCCACCAACAATAAAAATACTTGTTGCCAATACTTCTTTATTTTTAGGAGTAACCTTAGGTAAGATACCTCCTGCAATTGGATGGAATCCTGAGGCACATATTCCTGAGAAAAAGATTATCAAAACTAACATCCAGGTGCTAGTAATGATTCCGATAGAGCAAACTAAAATGCCTCCACCTAATATGGATAAAGGCATTAAGTAGTTGATATTATAGCGATCAGCAAGTAATCCGACAGGAGGTTGGATAAAGTTTGCAGCAACTTGGAATACCATATATAAGGTGCCACATTCAGCATAGGAAAAGCCAAAGCGATTAGCTAATATAGGCAAAACTAGGGGTAAAATATTACAATAAAAATCACTTATAAAGTGACCTGTACCCATAACATTTACATTAGTCCATGACCTTTGTGGAGGCGAGGCAAGATATTTAGTAGACATTTATTGATTGACCTGTAAAAATAATTTTTGTAATTCATCATGGCTAAAATGATAGTTCCTTCCACAGTGTTGGCAGGTCATATCGGTACCCTTAGGATCGTTAGCTATTTCTTTTAATTCATCGTGTTTTAAGCTCATTAAGGCTTTAAGGCAACGCTCTTTAGAGCAGATGCATTTAAAGGAAACTTTATGCTCAGGAAAAACACGAATTTCCTCGTGAGCAAAGAGACGACTTAAGATCTCTTTATTATCAAGATTGAAGCTTTCCTCGGCGGTTAAGGTCGAGCTTAGGATAGCAAGATGCTCCAAGCTCTCAAGATTATCTTTAATCTCAGGGATAATCTGTAACATTAAACCTGAGCATTTTAAGTTTTTAGAATCCGAATAAATAAAGAATTTACTTGGTAATTGCTGTGAGTTTTGGAAATAGTTCTCTAAGGTTGCACTTACACTTTCACTATTAATCGCAACAATTCCTTGCCATTTTTCTCCGCTTACAGGAAATACTGATAGAGCTAAAATACCATCGTCACCGACAAGATCTTTAAATGAAGCTTGCTCAGAGAGGCTAAAACCTTCTTTAAGCTTTGCTGAACCATAAAAACTTAGATCATCTCGGACATTAACTAATGCATATTTAAGAGGTGCTTTTTTTCCTCCTTGAAGTTGTAACATTACCTCAGAACCGTCTTTTAAAGTAGCGGCAAAAAGCAAAGCCGCTGTTGCTAATTCCATCATGGTAGTTTTGAGGCAGTATGCATAATCTTCATGCATAAGATCTGCACAAGCTTTATTTAAACTGACAATTTCTCCACGAACACCATGGTTGTCAAATAAAAAGCGCAATATTTCATTTTGATTTTTAGAGTTAATTTCTTCCATATTTAAGTTCCAATAATTCTCGACGTTCTTTTTTATTAGGACGATTATCAGGATGTGGTGCTAATAGCGCGCTTAATTTCATTTGCTCTTGTATTTTTGTTCTTTGTACTATACTTTTTTCTGTTTCTTTATATAAAAGTTGAGCGACGCTTGCAGATCCACGAATATCGCTGATACTTAATATTTCAACTTCTTTGCGGACATTACCCTGAAGTAATTTGACCTTAGCCCCAATTTCGACAGTGCGAGAGGGTTTAGCTCGCACGCCATTATAATCGACCTTACCGCCTTCGATCATGGTACGGGCGATATTTCTTGTTTTGTAAAAACGAGCTGCCCAAAGCCATTTATCTAAGCGTACAGATTTTTCTTTTTCGCTCACAAGTTTTTACCTCAGAATAGATATCTAAATTAGGTTATATACCAGGACATAATTTTACATGGTTAAGGATAATTTGGGATATTTATATATAAAGACCATGGTGTTGTTGATTAGTAAAGCAGTTTTCATAATTTAACCTTTCTTAAATTTTGATAATTAATCAAATAAAAACAGTTTGAATTTGCAAATTCTTCAAAAAATCAGAATCTACTTTTTTAATTGCTTTTAATATCGAATAAATCCTTGATTAAAGCAGATCTTAACTTTCCGTTCTGCTTATATTATAAGTATATTATAAATTTTAAAAAAAGTAAGAATGTACTTTTAAGTATAATAATATCTAATATGTTACATACTACCTTTTTGGTAAGTTAAGGGCGTATATAATAAATAAAAAGTAATGAATCATACTTACTAAGGAGAAGACAATATGAATATTGTCGATGAAAAAATAAAAAACATATTATTCACTTATAAATTTATTTAATCGTTTACATCATAAGTTAACTTTAGGTATATAAAATTTACAGTAAAACTTAAAATCTAGCTTGTGGTGGTAGTATTGTAAGTGAGTAACAACAATAATCTAAAGACAAGAAAGATATAAAAGAGAAATTATTTGGATTTTCCTTAAAAGACAATCTTTAGTCACTCTAAGGAGAGCTTTGTATGGACCTGTCGGCGCTTTTAGCTCAAAAACCCAAGATAACAAATAAGATTAAACGTAAAGTTTCGCTGTATTTTACAGTTGAGCAACTTGATTTAGAATTTTCAAATCATGAAAAGAGAACCTATGAACGTTTATCTGGAGGAAATGGTGCAATTTTAGCTGTACCTTTTGATGGTAGCCATTTTTTTATGACATCTGAATATGCTTGTGGCTTTGAGCGATATGAATTAGGCTTTGTGAAAGGAAAAATTGATGCTGGAGAAAGCCCTCTTGAAGCATGTAACCGCGAGTTACAAGAGGAAATTGGTTATAGTGCTAAAAAGGTTGAACTTTTAAAAAATGAAATGACGGTTGCACCAGGAATGCTTTCATTAAAGATGCATACTTTTTTATGTACAAATTTAACTAAACATCAGATTTTTTCTGGAGATGAGCCAGAACCGATTAAACTTATAAAAGTCACTCCTAAAGAGGCTTTAGATTTAGTTTTTGATCAAAATTCTGTATTAACGGAATCAAGATCTATTGCATGTCTAACTTTAGCTTTAAGACGTTTGGGATTTTTATAATTTTGCACTTATGCGGATCAAAATTTATTTATGATCCGCATATTCATTGTTTCTGATAAGATATTAAGATCTAAGTTAAGGCATTAAAATGCCATTATGATCTTTATTCGATGCATAGAATTACGGAGTTTGCATATGCGTCATCTTTTAACCGGCTTTGAATTTAGCCAGGACGAATACCTCGACATTATTGATACCGCATCCGCCATGAAGAAAGACCCTACTAAGTATAGCGAAGTTCTTAAAGGCCGTAGTGGTGCAATTATGTTTGAGAAGCCTTCTTTAAGAACACGCACTACCTTCGAATTAGCTTTTTACCGTTTAGGCGGACACGGTGTGTACTTAGATTTGCAAAACGGTGAGTTAGGCAAGCGTGAGACCATCGGCGATTATGCACGTAATTTATGCCGTTGGGTGGATTGTTTAGTTGGCCGAGTTTATGCTCAAAATACTTTAGAGCAATTAGCTCAGTATGGTAGTGTTCCTGTAATAAATGCCTTATCTGATCTCTACCATCCAGCTCAGGCTATGGCTGATTATATGACCGTTAGAGAGCATTTAGGTAAATTAAAAGGCGTTAATTTAGCCTATGTTGGTGATGGTAATAATGTCACTAATTCTTTATTAGTTGCCGGCTCTATATTGGGTGTTAATGTTAGTTGCTTCTGCCCTCAAGGTAGTGGCCCTGATGTGCAGATTTTCTCTAAAGCTAGCGAAATTGCCAATAAAAATGGTTGTAAGCTTGAGGTTAGAAACGATATTGAAAATATTAAGAATATGGATGTCGTTTATACTGACACTTGGGTTTCTATGGGAGATAATACTCCACTTGATACTGTCAAGAAGAAATATATGCCTTATCAAATCAATCAAAACCTTGTAGAGAGAGCTGGAGCTCAGATCGTTTTACATTGTCTGCCAGCTCATCGTAATTATGAGATTACCGATGAGGTCATGGATGGTGAGAAGTCTGTCGTTTTCGATGAGGCTGAGAATCGTTTACATATTCACATGGCAGTACTTGCTAAACTTATTTAAGTTTTATCCTTGAGGAATATAAAAACATGTTAAAACACGAGAACAAGCACTATAAAAAAGTAGTCTTAGCGTATTCAGGTGGTTTGGATACCTCCACTATTGTACCGTGGTTAAAAGAAAACTATGGTGACTGTGAGGTTATTTGTTTCGTCGCTGATGTCGGTCAAGAGCGCGATGATTTAGAAGGCATTGAGCAGAAGGCTATTCAGTCTGGTGCTAGCAAGTGCATTGTAAAGGATTTACGTGAAGAGTTTGTCCGTGATTATGTATTTGAGGCTATGAAGACAGGTGCTATCTATGAGGGTGAATACCTCTTAGGTACAGCTATTGCAAGACCTGTAATCGCTAAAGCTATGGTTGATTGTGCTTTAGCTGAGGGCGCAGATGCAATCGCTCATGGTGCTACTGGTAAGGGTAATGATCAGGTTCGTTTTGAAAGTGCAGTTTCCGCTTTAGCTCCACAATTAGATGTTATTGCTCCTTGGCGTATTTGGGATATGCAGTCTCGCGAAGAGTTATTAGCTTATCTTGAGGCTCGTAATATTCCTTGTAAGGCTACCTTAAAGAAGATCTATAGCCGTGATGCCAATTGTTTACACATCTCTACTGAAGGTGGTGAGTTAGAAAACACTTGGAATGCTCCTTCTGAGAATGTTTGGGTATGGACTACCGATCCTGAGAAGGCCCCGGATACTCCTGAGACTTTTGAGTTAACCATTGAAAAGGGTTTTGTTACTGCTATCAATGGCGAGGCAATGTCTCCTTTCAAGATCATTGATACCTTAAATACTATCGGTGCTCGTCATGGTGTTGGTCGTATTGATATTACTGAGAACCGTTTAGTTGGTATGAAGTCTCGTGGTTGCTATGAAACTCCGGGTGGAACCATTATTTGGAAGGCTTTACGTGCCATTGAGCAGTTAGTTGAAGATAAGTCTGTTCGTGTATTCCGTGAGCATTTAGCTGTTGAGTTTGCTCAATTAGTTTATGATGGCCGCTGGTTCACTCGTTTACGTGAAGTTTTATTAGCCGCTGCTGATAACTTAGCTCAAGATTTAAACGGTAAGGTTGTAGTTAAGCTTTACAAGGGTAATATTGATATTATTCAGAAGGATTCCCCGAATTCTCTCTTTAATTTTGACTTCGTAACCTTCGGTGCTGACGATGTTTATTCTCAGGCTGATGCTGAAGGCTTTATTCGTTTATACTCTTTACCTAGCCGTATTAGAGCTATTAACGATCAAAAGCAAAAGCACTAATAAGTATTAAGTAAAATAAGACGGTTCTAGGCTCAGGCTTAGAGCCGTTTTTTGATCGTACTTTTTATTACTTAAAATTTGCAACAGCTAAGCTTTTATATATAGAGCTATTTTTAGAGTAAATTAATAGTAATAGCTTTATTAAATTTTGGGTACACAAAACCATAAGAACATGCAGAAAGAATTTCAAGACTTCACAAGAAGAAAGTCAAACATTCGTAATGACCACTAGCATAAGCTTTACACAGAAATAAGCAAAAGCCACGCTATGTGTTGAAGACTTAAAGATAGTGAACATGACGAAAAGCGCAAAAGGGACAGAGATAAATCCTGGATACAATGTAAAAGCAAAATCAGGATTAAATCGTTCTATATT
>URKL01000081.1 GCA_900548485.1 uncultured Succinatimonas sp. | reverse complement strand
GTAATCACATTCTTATATTGTACATAGCGTATATCATTTACCTGCGGAACGAATACACCTACCTCTATTGATATTTATCTATAAAGTTTTACAGATTATTTCTTGTCGTCATGAACTTCTTCGAACTCAGCATCAACTACATTGTCATCCTTTTTCTGAGAAGACTGCTGTTGAGTATTCTGCTGTTGTTGAGCGTTCTGCTGAGTCTGTGCCTGAGCCTGAGCAGCCTGCATTAAGCTCTGAGCAGACTCCATTACAGCCTTTTCACAAGCTTCGATCTTATCCTTATCATCGCTACGAATAGCCATTTCTAAGTCATTTAAGGACTTATTGATCTGAGTCTTAGTATCAGCAGGAACCTTATCACCTAAGTCGGTCATCTGCTTACGTACAGCGTGAACTGTAGCATCAGCACGGTTACGAGCTGCAGCTAATTCCTCAAACTTCTTGTCCTCAGCCTGATGAGCCTCAGCCTCACGAACCATGCGCTGAATATCTTCATCAGATAAACCAGAAGAGGACTGAATAGTGATCTTCTGCTCCTTACCGGTATTCTTATCCTTAGCAGAAACATGGATTAAACCGTCAGCATCGATATCAAATGTAACCTCAATCTGCGGTACACCACGTGGAGCTGCTGAGATACCTTCCAAATTAAACTGACCTAAGGATTTGTTATCACTTGCACGCTTACGCTCACCCTGTAAAACGTGAATGGTAACAGCCGGCTGATTATCCTCAGCAGTTGAGAATACCTGAGACTTCTTAGTCGGAATAGTAGTATTCTTCTCAATTAAGGTAGTCATTACACCACCTAAGGTCTCAATACCTAAGGAAAGCGGTGTTACGTCAAGTAATAAAACGTCCTTCTTCTCACCAGTTAAAACACCACCTTGGATAGCAGCACCCATAGCTACAGCTTCGTCAGGATTTACATCCTTACGTGGCTCCTTGCCAAAGAAATCAGCAACAAGCTTCTGAACCATAGGCATACGAGACTGACCACCAACTAAGATAACATCGTTAACATCAGAGGCAGATAAACCAGCATCCTTTAAAGCAGTCTTAACAGGCTCTAAGGTCTTTAAAACTAAGTCTTCAACTAAGGACTCGAGTTTTGCACGAGTGATCTTAATATTTAAGTGCTTAGGACCGGTTGCATCAGCAGTGATATAAGGCAAGTTTACATCAGTCTGCTGAGAAGAAGATAACTCGCATTTAGCCTTTTCAGCAGCTTCCTTCAAACGTTGTAAAGCTAACTGATCCTGACGGAGATCGACACCTGAGGTAGCCTTGAACTCGTCAATGAGGTAGTTCATGATGCGATTATCGAAGTCCTCACCACCTAAGTGAGTATCACCATTAGTAGATAAAACCTCAAAGGTCTTCTCACCATCAACCTCGTCGATGTCGATGATGGAAATATCAAAGGTACCACCACCTAAGTCATAAACAGCAATCTTCTGCTCACCCTTAGCCTTATCCTCACCATAAGCAATAGAAGCTGCAGTAGGCTCGTTGATAATACGCTTAACTTCTAAACCAGCGATACGACCTGCATCCTTAGTAGCCTGACGCTGGGAATCATTAAAGTAAGCTGGGCAAGTAATAACAGCCTCAGTAACCTCTTCACCTAAGATATCCTCAGCAGTCTTCTTCATCTTCTTTAAGACTTCAGCGGAAATCTGCGGAGGGGCTAAACGCTTATCTCTAACCTCAACCCAAGCATCACCATTATCTGCCCGAACAATCTTAAACGGCATAATGGAAAGATCACGTTGAACCTCGTTATCCTCATAACGACGGCCGATTAAGCGCTTAATTGCAAATAAAGTATTCTTAGGATTAGTAACAGCCTGACGCTTTGCAGCATCACCAACTAAAATCTCGCCATCTTCAGCATAAGCTACAATTGACGGGGTAGTACGACGGCCTTCAGAGTTCTCTAATACACGAACCTTATCGCCATCTAAAACTGCAACACATGAATTGGTAGTACCAAGATCGATACCAATAATCTTACCCATTTGTTTTTCCTCTAAAACTATTTGGTTTCAGCTTTTAGCCTCAAACCTTTAATTCTTTCTTTGTCTGCCTTACCACATATGGGCAGGTTTTCATTTTTCAAGACTAAATTTCAATATTTGTCTTTTTGCTCTCTACAGCTTCTTCTTTGGTCTCTTCTTTTTTAGGACCTGGGCCTGCAGAAACAATAACCATAGCAGCTCTAACTACGCGGCCATTTAATAAATAACCCTTTTGCATAACCTGCAATACATGATTTGTAGCAACTGCATCAGACGGGATCATAGAAATAGCTTGATGCTTATTCGGATCGAATGCCTGACCTTGAGGGTCAATAACCTCAACACCAAAGTTATTCATTTCCTTTAAGAAAAGAGTCAAGGTGTTCTGAACACCTTCAAGCATGCCCTTGCAACTTTCATCTTCAGGATTTGCATGAGTAATTGCTAATTCCAAGGAATCAACTACCGGTAACAAAGCTTTAGCAAACTTTTCAATGCCATACTTACGTTCACGCTCAACATCAGCCTCGGCACGCTTGCGCTGATTATCAGCCTCAGCAATAGCTCTGACCATTCTTTGAAGATCAGATTTAGCGGCACTCTCAACCTTCTCCAAATGAGCCTTTAGGGCAGCGTTTTCAGCCTGAAGCTCAGATAACGGATCTAAAACCTCAGGAGCCTTAGCCTCTCCCTCTGGGGCACTCTCAACTTTTTGAGTATCAGCCTCTGTATTTACAGCCTTATCTGCAGTTGCGTTGTCCTGTTGTGCTTCACATGAAGCCTGTTTGATTTCGTTTTCCTGAGTCTGCATTTCCATACTCTATAAATTTGTGTGAATCGATGCATTTTCAATGCGTAAATCTAAAATGGGGTTTAATCCAAAGTTTTCAAGAGCAAAATCTCATTTTTACGCAAAAGCTTAAAAAAAACATTGTTTTTAAAGATATTTTTTTAAAATTATTTTGTGAATTAAAGTAGGATTTTTTGAGCTCTTACATGTGTTACAATGCCCATAAGTTAAAACAAGGATTGATTATGCAAAAAAATAAGCTTTGTCGCCTCTTAGTATCCTCATTATGTGTAGCTACTTTGGCTCTATCTCAGGGTTGTGCTTATCGTTCTGATTTAGCCCAAGGAAACTTTGTTGAGCAAGACGCCGTCAATAAACTTAGTTATGGAATGAGCGGTGATCAGGTACGTTATGTCTTAGGTACACCGATGTTAGTTGATCCTTTTGACAATTCACGTTGGTATTATGTACATTTCTTACGTAAAGGTTGGGGTGAGCCACAAATTCAAAATCTAGTTTTACTTTTCAATGGCAATTTCCTCATTGATGTAACAGGCGATTTCAAAAAGCCGGCAAGTTTTAATCAAGGTAATACCTTAAATAATTACACTCCTCCTGCAGAAAATTTTGACAATCTGCCTTCAAATGAAGATCTTTAGTCAAAAACTTATGTTGAAAAAAAGCCTCCTGTCTATCTTAACTTTAGCCCTCCTGCTTACAGGATGTACTTATGAGGATGAATCACAAGATAAAGTAGTGATTCCTCCTAAAAATTTGACTGCAGAGGAGGCTAATACGCAAAACTTCATAAAATTAGCGCGCACCTGCATTATTAAGGGTGAAAAAGCTGATGCTTTAGCTTTAGATACGCTATATCTAAGTAGCTTAGAAAAAACTTTTAATCCCTATTTGCTCTTTCAAAAAGAAAAGTACACTGTTTTACACACTCAATGTATGCAAAAAGTAGCCAATAATGGTTATCCTGAATTTATAGACAAAATCTTAGTTAGACCTAGAAAGATTGCTATTATAAGTCGAGATTTTTATGCTCAGGATAATCTTCAAGATGGAGCCTATTGGTTTGCAAAACTTATAAACTTGCAAGGCATAACTAGAGGTTATTACACTGCAGGTAATGTATTTATCTTAAATGATAAAACCCTCCCCTATGGAGCTAAGCTTTTGGCAGAAGCTGCTTTAAATGGCAATAAAGAGGCTCGACAGAGGCTTATGCAGGTAAATAGCACTAATAACTTAAAACGTCAGCTTTCACAAGATCCAGATCTTTAAAAGTATCTGTCGTAAATGTGCGCTAATAAGTGCAAATTTTGTGCGTTTTTAACTTAATTTTAACTTTTAAGTTATATAATTCTTAAAATTACACCCAATAACATAATTTCCCCAAAATAAAGGCAAATATTCATGGATTCAAGTAATTTTGTTCCCAAGGAACTTTCATGGCTTTCTTTTAACGGTAGAGTGTTACAAGAGGCAGCGGATCCGTCGGTACCTTTAATTGAACGAGTCCGCTTTTTAGGTATTTATTCAAATAACCAAGACGAATTCTTTAAAGTTCGTGTTGCTGAGCTTAAGCGTCAAGTTATCATCAATAATGTCAATGGTAAGAATGAAGATACGGTAAATCTTTTACGACAGGTACAAAAAGAAGCCGCTAAATATCAGATGACATTAAATACTATCTTCCTTTCTTTAAAAGAAGAATTAGCTCAACACAAGATCTTCTTACGTAATGCCGAAGAGATTACCGAAACCCAGAAAAAATGGGTATTAAGATATTTCAAACGTCATGTCTTAAAGCACATAAATCCAGTCATCATTGATGAGGAAACTGATTTAGTTGCCTTTTTAAAAGATCAATATACCTATCTCTTTGTAAAAATGACTGGCAAAGAGCAAAATCATTACTCATTAATTGAGATCCCTTCAGACCAAATTCCGCGTTTTATCAGAATGCCTGTTGAGGATGATTCTGTCACATTAATGTGGCTTGATGATGTCATCCGTTTAGGCCTAGATATGATTTTCAAAGGCTTATTTGATTACGACTCTATTGAAACCTACTCCATCAAAATGAACCGTGATGCTGAGTATGATCTCTCAGAGAGCGTTGATAAGAGTGTACTTGAAAACATGTCTGAGTCCTTAAAACAACGTCTAAACGCCATGCCAGTACGCTTCTCATATGACGCTCAAATGCCTAAGAGTATCGTAGAATTCATGGCCAAAGAATTGCGTATGAGCTCTATTGACTCATTGATGCCAGGAAATAGATATCATAACTTCAAAGATTTTCTATCCTTCCCTAGTATTGGCGATGATAGCATGGAAAATCCGGTGCTCTCAGAAATTTTAAGTAGCCAATTTGAAAGAGCTCAAACTCCTTTTGAGGCTATATCAAAGCGTGATGTATTCTTATACTATCCTTATTACTGCTTTGATTATTTCACCGAATTTTTACGTCAGGCATCCTATGATCCTTCAGTAACCTCAATTAAAATTAATATTTATCGCGTTGCTTCACATAGCCGTGTTATTAATTCATTGATTGATGCTGCAAATAACGGTAAGAGCGTCACTGTTGTAGTTGAACTTAAAGCACGTTTTGATGAGGCTAATAATATTAAGTGGGCTTCACGCTTAACTGATAATGGCGTAAAGGTACTTTTTGGTTTACCTACTTTAAAGATTCATTCCAAATTATGCTTAATTACCCGTAAAGAGAATGGCAAGACTGTACGTTATGCCCATATCGGTACAGGTAACTTCAACGAAAAGACCGCAAAGATCTATACCGACTTTGCTTTATTTACTGTAAATCCAGAAATTACCTCTGAGGTTGAAAGCGTCTTTGAATTTATTGAATATCCTTATACAAGACCGCAATTCAAGCGCCTCTTAGTTTCACCAATTAATGCAAGATCTCGTATCTATGAAATGATTGATCGCGAAATCGCTTTTGCAAAGGCTGGTAAGGAAGCCTTTATTAGACTTAAGGTTAATAACCTTGTAGATAATGGTCTTACTAAGAAACTTTATGAAGCCTCACAAGCTGGTGTCAAGATTCGTGCTGTCGTCCGTGGTATGTGTTCATTAAAGCCTGGTATTGAAGGCTTATCTGAAAATATCTACATCACCTCAATTGTAGATAGATTCTTAGAGCACCCGCGTGTAATGATTTTCCATAATGACGGCAATGAAGAAATCTTTATTTCCTCTGCTGACTGGATGACTCGTAACCTTGATTACCGCATTGAAGTTGGAGCTCAAATCTTAGATCCTAAAGTTTCTGAACGAATTAAGAAGATCTTAGAAATTCAAGAAAACGATAATCGTAAATCTCGTATTATCGACGCTGAACAAAAAAATGTTTACGTTGAATCAAAACTAGGAGATCCGAAAATTCGTGCGCAAATTGCTATTCATGAATACTTACAAGAACTTGAAAAATCTCTTTAAAATCTGACCTTTCTTTTAGCTTCATCCCTCAAAAGATGAAGCTTTTTTTTTTAAATTGAGCTGATCACTTTTTCTTATTTAATCTTATAAAAATATTATTATCTCTTAATCTTCCATACTAGTATTTAAAAAATTTCTTAAAAATCAATATGTTTATAAAAGATAAAACGTTTTTTTCAAAATATTTAAGAGGTCTGATGTATTTAGTGAGCTAGTTCACAACTATATATTATAAAAATGCCTAAAATAGGCAACATAACGTGAGATGATCACCAAACATATTTGTCTTATTTTGTTAAATACAAAGGGTGCTTATTATGGCCGATGCCAAAATTATTGTAACTGACTGCGATCATGCCAATATGAATGAAGAGCAAGTTGTTTTTGAGAAAAACAACCTTGCTTGGGAACTTTGCCAAAGTGCTAATGAGGATGAACTCATTGCTAATTTACAAGGTGTAGTTTCCTGCTGCAACCAGTATGCAAGATTTACTGAAAAAGTTTTTGCTGCTTGTCCGGATTTAAAAGGCATCGTCCGTTATGGTGTTGGTGTTGATAATATCGACTTAGAAGCTGCTACCCGTCATGGCGTTCAGGTTTGCAATGTTCCTGATTATGGTACTTTTGAGGTTGCTGACCACGCTTTAGCCTTAATGATGAGCGTAACTCGCGGTATCGTTAAAGCTGACAGACAGGTTGAAAAGGGCGGTTGGGATTATGCTGAGATGGCTCCTTTAATGCGCTTATCCTGCATGACCGTTGGTGTTGTTGGTTTAGGCCGTATCGGTCTCGCTTTTGCTAAGCGCGTTCACGCTTTAGGTTGCAAGGTTATCGGTTACGACGTTTACACCAAACACGTTGAAGAGAATCCTGAGTTAAGCTTCATTGAGACCAAGTCTTTAGACGAAGTTTTACAAACCTCTGATTTAGTATCCTTACACTGCGGTCTCAATAAAGACAATGCTGAAATGATGAATGCTGCAACCTTCGCTAAGATGAAGAAGGGTGCCATTTTAATCAACGTTGCTCGTGGTGGTTTAGTTAACGAAGCTGACTTAGCTGCTGCTTTAAAGAGCGGTCAGTTAGGTGGTGCTGGTATTGACGTTACCCAGAAGGAGCCTTTACCGTTAGACAATCCTTTACACCAGGCTGATGTTCCGAACTTAGTATTAACCCCGCACATGGCTTGGTACTCTGTACAGGCTGCCTCTGATCTTAAGACCAAGTGCGCTGAAGAAGCTGTACGTATCGCTTTAGGTCAGCCGGCTCGTTGCCCTGTTAACAAGCTCTAATTGATTATCTAAATTTGTTTTTTCTGCTGTTTTTACCGTCAAACTTTTAAGTTTGACGGTTTTTTATTCTAAAAACGCTCTATCTTGACTTCCTCCCCTTGCTAAAGCAAGGGGATTACTACCTAGCTTCAGTGCTTTCGCAGTGCTGACTCTTTTGAAAGTTCACTTC
>URKL01000080.1 GCA_900548485.1 uncultured Succinatimonas sp. | reverse complement strand
TTCACCCGAACATTTGAAAGAGGATCATTTACGGTATGGAAATATGGCGATTCTGTATAAATTTATCTTTTAATATTATCTGTCAAAATTTTTTCAAAGAATCTACTGCACAATATTATCCTCATCTAAAAAAAATTTCTGTTAATTTTGTCCCCGTTTCTTGTTCCTTTTTAACGTGAACAAGATGTATTGCTAGGTGCAAAATTCAAAATTATGCTAATAAGTAAAAATTAGTGTTAATTTATTGAAATACAAAGAATAACTTATGAGAATTTGTAGTATTTTATGGGAATTAAAAATTGGGGATTTTTCAGGGGAGTGGTGCCGGAGGTGGGACTCGAACCCACACACTGTTACCAGCGGCGGATTTTGAATCCGCTGCGTCTACCAATTCCGCCACTCCGGCAGGAGTGAATCAATGAGTGGTATTATACTTATCAATATGATAATTGGCAACAATTTTTTTATAGGTTATAAAATTAAAAAAAATATCAGTGAGTTAAAGCCTTTTATTTGAGAAAAATATAGATTTTGCTATTGATAAATAGGGCTGTTTTGGGAATATAGTCACGTTTAGATTGCATACTAAATAATAAAAAAAATATTCTTTTGGTAAATCATCTATATTAGAGTATGTATGGTCATAAATAAGTTAAATCAATAAGGTCATATTTTTATGGGCAATTTCTTGTCTAAATATCGCAATATGGATCTATTGCAAGGATCCCTTTGGGATAAAATCATTGTTTTTTCATTGCCTTTAGCTTTTACAAGTATTTTGCAACAGTTATTTAATGCGGCAGATGTGGCTGTTTTGGGAAACTTTGTGGGAAAAGATGCTGTTGCTGCTGTGGGTAACAATATTCCTATTATTGGCCTTGTGGTAAATCTTTTTGTAGGTATTTCTTTAGGCGCTAATGTGGTAGTAGCGCGTTATATAGGCATGAAAGATCCCAATAATGCTAATGATGCTGTGCATACGGCTTTTTCTTTGGCAATCATTATTGGATTGGTGATTGCACTTGTAGGTATTCCTTTTGCAGATACTATAGTGTCTTGGTTAGGCGTTCCTGATAATGTTAAAGAAGGCGCTTCAACATACTTAAGAGTGTATTTCCTTGGTATGCCTTTTATCGCTATGTATAATTTTGAAGCGGCTTTATTTAGAAGTAAAGGGGATACCAATACACCTTTAATTGCTCTTGCTTATGCAAGTGTATTTAATATCATAGGTAATTTAGTTGTAGTTTTAGTATTTGATATGCAAACAGGAGGAGTGGCCTTAACTACGGCTTTAAGTAATGGTTTATGTGCTCTGTATTTATTTTACAAGTTAAGAAAAGAGAGTGGATTTTTACATTTAGATTATAAAAAAGTTGTGGAGTTTAGACCAAGAAAAGCAAGGGCTATTGTCAGTATCGGACTTCCTGCCGGAATTCAGGGCATGGTTTTCTCCTTATCTAATCTTTTGATTCAATCAGCTATAAATAGTTTAGGTACAGATGTTATGGCAGCTTCAGCTGCCGCTTTTACAATTGAGATCAATGTTTATTGTTTTATAAATGCTTTTGGTCTTGCTGCTACAACTTTTATTAGCCAAAACTATGGTGCAGGAAATTTACCTCGTTGTCGTCAGATTATTCATGCATGTTTTTGGCTAGATTTTATTATTACTTCAGTTTTCTCTGCCTTTATCTTATTTTTCAGTTATGAGTTGGTTGGATTTTTCTCGGACAGTGAAGCTGTTATTGCTTTAGGTGTGATTAGAATTTTGTATGTTGTAGGCCCTGAAATGATCAGTGTTACCATGGAGATCATGTCAGGTGCGATGCGTGGTTTTGGTTATTCTTTGCCACCAGCTTTGGTTACTTTATTTGGTATTTGTTGTGTTCGTATTGTCTGGATTTTTACAGTTTTTGAAATGCACCCAACATATTCTGTACTGATGGCAGTCTATGGAATTAGCTGGGCAATTACGGCTGTGCTTTTATACATTGTCTACGTTCGTTTTGTTCACAAACTCAAAAAACAGGAACACTCCTTAAATTAAATATTGCTTTAAAGATTTTATGCAACTATTTTAATTATTGAGAGCTTAAATTGCAAAAAACAGGTGTTTTCTAGGTATAAATGCCAAAAATTGCAACATTTTTGAAAAAGGTTAAAATATTACAGTTTTTAAAAGCTGTAAGAATAAGCTAGCTTTAAAATTTTTAATACAGGAACTTAAACATGCTAGATGCAATGAATGCTGTCGTAGGCAGTATCAACGGTGTTTTATGGTCATATGTTTTGATCATTGTCTTAGTTGGTATCGGTCTTTATTTCACCTTTAAAACTGGATTTGTACAGATCCGTTATTTCTTTGAAATGTTTTCGGTGTTAAGACATGGTATCACCAGTCATAAGCCAAAGGGAAAAGAAATTAGTTCTTTCCAGGCTTTTTGTATTAGTACTGCTTCACGTGTCGGTGTTGGTAATATTGCAGGTATTGCCATTGCTGTGGTGTTAGGTGGTCCTGGTGCAATTTTTTGGATGTGGGTTATTGCTATTATTGGCAGTGCCTCAGGTTTTGTTGAGAGTACTTTAGCTCAGATATATAAAGTTCCATATCGTGAGGGGGGCTATCACGGAGGTCCTGCATATTACATTAAAAATGCTTTAAAACAACCAGCTGTTGCTGCTTTATTTGCAATTTTAATCACCTCAACTTTTGCTCTTTTCTACAATAGCGTACAGTCAAATACTATCGCTATGGCCTTAAAGGATTCTTTTGGCTTTAATCCAATTATCACCGGTTTAGTTCTTTGTGTATTTACCTCAATGATTATTTTTGGTGGTGCTCATCGTATTGCTAAAGCAGCAACTTTTATGGTGCCGATCATGGCTTTATTATATTTAGGTGTTGCTCTTATCATTTTATTTAAGAATATCGAACTTGTTCCTGGCATGTTCTATCTTATTTTTCATGATGCATTTTGTCCTCAAGCCGCAGTTTCTGGTGGCTTTGCAGCTGTAGTTATGACTGGTATTAAGCGCGGTTTATTCTCTAACGAAGCCGGTGAAGGTTCTGTTCCAAATGCTGCAGCCTGTGCTGTTACCTCTCATCCAGTTAAGCAAGGTTTAGTTCAGGCTTTCGGTGTTTTCGTTGATACTTTGTTTATTTGTACCGCTTCAGGCGTAATTGTATTGTTATGTCAAAAATATGAGATTGGTGGAGAAGTTACAGGTATCGCTTTAATGCAATTGTCCTTAAGTTCGGAATTAGGTCCATTTGCCGGTTACTTCATGTCCTTTACTATTACTTTGTTTGCATTTAGCTCCATTATTGGTAACTATTACTATGGTGAAATCAATATGGGCTATTTATCAAAGAATCCATATATCCTAACTTTATTTAGAGTTGTTGTTGTCGGTATGGTTTTCTTTGGTTCTTATGCAACTTTAGAATTGGTATGGAATTTAGCTGATTTATTCATGGCTTTATTGGCTTTAACCAACCTTTATGCAATTGCAAGATTAGGTAAATTTGCTTTTATTGCTTTAAAAGACTATCGTACCCAACGTCAAAATGGCATTAAAGATCCTCGTTTTGATCCTAAATGCCTGCCTTCTCAAGAAGGTATTGCATCTTGGGGACACGAGAAAGAGTATTTAGCTACTCATGATGAGTAAATTTTATTGATTTCCTCCCCTTGCTTTAGCAAGGGGAGCCCTACTGCTGATATTATTATCTGTCTTCAGTGCTGACTCTTTTGAAAGTTCACTTCCTGAGCTAGCTAAGAAAGCCCCTCCATTATGATATTTCCCGTTGCGTTTTCATCCGCATTAGCTGAATATCCACAGTTTGTACAAAAGACTGCCTGTGATAGTCTATTATCTTTTAATATATGTCCGCATTTTGGACACTTTCTGCTTGAGATTCTTTGGATTTATCTTTAAAAAGATTTGTCCTCTCTTCTTTTGCTTGTGCTTGTATTCAAGCTATTTAAAGAATAAAGCTTTAGAAATTTCTATTCTCACCATTTAGTGATAAAAGATATATGAAAAATATCTAAAAAAACAGAATATTATAAGAATTATCCTGTTTTTTTATTAACCATTCCTATTTATAAACTAGGAAAAGTTAATTTTTAACAATTAAGATTGCATCTTCACGGATATCATCAAGAATTGGTGCCATAGCAAAAGGGCCATCCCAAGCAATACTCTGCATTAAGGAAACATCATTTATATCACTATCTAAGAAGGCTTCAGGTAACAATACACCTAAGGACTTAACATATAATGCGTCATTAAAACGAGCCTTAGGACAAGCTTTACGTGATCTTCTAATAGCTTGAGCTAATTCAATTAAGCTATGAGCATCTAAACCAAAGACTCTATCATTTAAGCATTCTAACGAGTCTTGCTTTTGGAAGGTTAATGCATAAACCATCTGACCATCTAAAGCTATGGAAGATACGTTAATTTGACTTATCAACGTGGTAGCTAATAAAGCCTCTGCCCAGAGCTTGTCAAAAAGCAGGATATATTTATCTGAATCAGTATCAAAAACCTGATAATGATTATGAACTAAGAGTGGGCCTAAAATGCAGGCATTTTGGTGCTTTAATTCAAAAAAGTCATCAACAACCTCTCCACTTTGTAAATATAAATCTACATCAGGAATATTAAAGCCGCGTTCACGTAAAAATTGCTTACAGATAAACCATGGTAAACCACCAGGTAATTCCTCAGGAGAACTTAAATTCTCAGGCTCATTTTTTCCTCTTAATACATTCAAGAACAAAGCTCTATCCGCAAGTTTAGGAATACTTGAATATATCGGCAAAATTACTGACAGTTTCTGGCAATAAATACCATCACGTAAATTTACCTCAGTATTATGGCTACGGCTGTTCTTTAAAGCACTATAAAATCCCAAAGCAGTGTGTAAAGACTTTCCTGCACGAATAGAAGTAACCTCACAAATCTTAAGCGATGCGGGGGAGATTAACAAATAATAAGACTCCCCCTTATGATCATGCTTGTAAAGGCTTCCCTCTCGACAGAATCCCTCAGCTAACCATCTCTGACCCAAATCTTCTTTTACAGCTAAAATCAAATACTTAGAATCAGCACTAGCATATAATTGCCATACATCAGATCCTTCCAATTTTTCAGAAAATGACATACCGAAAGGCAATTCATCACCTTCTGCAAACCAAGTAACCGACTCATGTTCATCTGGAATCATAAAACGGGATTCATCGACAACATAATCAGACATAATTTCCTCTCATCAGCTTTTTATTAAATCTTACCGTTAAAATTTTAGTACGGATTCTATCTTTTTTTTAACATATCAATTATTCAGGCTATTGCAAAATTTCCTGATAAAGGTTAGCAACAAGCCCCAAAAATCAGCACTATAAAATATAATGTGAACGGAAGTTGGGAGATTTATTAATAAAAAATATTAAGGGAAAACCTATGAAAAAAATTGCACTATTTTATGGTACATATACTGGAATTACCGGCATTGTAGCTGAAAAAATAGTTAAAGAGTTAGGTGAAGAAAACGTCGATCTCTACAATATCAATAAAGACGGCGATCGCATGCAGGATTATGATTTGCTCATTATCGGTACCTCTACTTGGAGCATCGGTGAGCTACAAGAAGACTGGGATGCCTTTATGCCTAAACTACAAGCTATGGACTTCAATGGAAAAACTGTAGCTTTATTTGGTACAGGCGATCAAGTTGGTTATCCTGACACCTTCTTAGATGGTATGGGCATGCTTTACGAGACTTTCCAATATCGCGGAGCAAAATTTGTAGGATTCTGGCCTACCACTGGTTACGATTTTACCAGTCCTTTACCACTGCTTGATCATGATCATTTTGTAGGTTTAGCTATTGATGAAGATAATCAGCCAGAACTCACTGATGAGCGCATCCACGAATGGTGTAACATGATTAAACCAGCATTAGGGCTCTAGCTCACAGAAGTAAAAAATATATCTTGACATTTGTACGTCTAGGCTTCGAGAATGTAGAGATGTATTTTTTACACGAGATGTTGATGTTATATCTCAAAATATTTAGATAGCTTTAAATTCCTAAAGCAATCTGCAGCTACTTAAAAAGTAGCTGTATTTTTTTATGGAGAACCTCATGAGCAAATACGCAAGAGTTGGTTTTGCGACTAAACTTGGTGGTTTATTAGCTGCAGCTGGCTCCGCCATTGGTCTTGGTAATATCTGGCGATTCCCTACCGAAGCTGGAGAAAATGGTGGTAGTGCTTTTATTCTTGTCTATTTTATCTGTATAGCCATTTTTGGTATTCCTCTTTTAATTGCTGAATTTGCAATTGGCAGACATGCAAGAGCTAATGTTGGTAATGCTTACAGAGTCTTAGCCCCGAATACCTTGTGGAAAGTGTTAGGACCTTTATCTGTTTTGGTTGCCTTCTGCATCTTCTGTTACTATAACGTAGTTGTAGGATGGGTATTCTATTATGTCTGGGATGCCTTGGTTGGTAACTTTGTATCTATGGGTGCAAGTGCTGATGCCGCTAAAGCTTTCAGTGACCACTTTTCAAGCTTCATAGCTGACCCTTGGAAACCTTTATTATGCCTCTATATTGTTACAGGTTTATGCCACTTTGTAGTCGTATCCGGTGTTCAAGGCGGTATTGAGAGATCTTCAAAACTCTTAATTCCTGGCTTGTTTATTATTATGATTATGTTAGCGGTATTCGCTTTCTTTATGCCAGGAGCTGCAGAAGGATACAAATTTGTATTTTCTTTTGACTTTAGTGCCCTCTCAACCTCAGTATTCCTCTCTGCCTTAGGTCAGTGTTTCTATTCTTTAAGTATTGGTATGGGTCTTATTACCTATGCCTCTTACTTTAGACGAGATGTAGATTTAGCTGGAACTGCTATTTCTATATCAGTTATGGCAAGCTTGGTAGCCGTATTAGCAGGTATCATTATTTTCCCTGCCGTATTCTCCGTTCCAGGAATGACTCCTCAAGCTGGTGCAGGTTTGGTATTTGTAGCTTTACCAAATGTCTTTAATTCAGCCTTAAGCTCTATACCTTTCTTAGCTTGGTTTGTTCCTTTAATGTTCTATGTAATTTTATTCGTAGCTGCATTAACTTCCACTATATTCTTACATGAAGTTTCAACCGCTTTCGTAGCCGAAACTTTTGGAACAACCCGTCACCGCGCCGCTATCTATGTAACTATCGGTGCCGCAGCCTTCGGAACAGCTTGTTCTTTATCCTTAGGCCCATGGGACTTTAAATTCTTTGGCATGAACTTATTTGACTTTCTAGATTACGTTACAGCTAATTTAATCTTACCGTTAACAGGCATGGGTGCGGCTTTATTTGTGGGATGGAAATTAACAACTAGACAGTTATGGACCGAACTAACATCTTATGGCAAGATCCGTTTTTCTTGGTTAAGACCATTCTTATTTGCAGTACGCTTTTTAGCTCCAATATTAATCTTATGTGTAATGGCGTCCCATTTCGGACTATTCTAATTTAAAAGATTAAAAAACTTTCTAAGCCTCCTATATGTTTTATATAGGAGGCTTTTTTAGCTATAGATGAAATTCAAGGTTCTTCCGAGGATCTGTGGAAGCTCTGAAAAGAATATAACAATACTCTCTCGGATTTTTGAGTTTTACCAGCTAATTAAGTTTATGTATGGCTTACTTTTCTACAAAATCTGAGTTTATCATCATATGAAAAATCCCCTATAAAGCATAACTTATTGATTTATCTTTATTTCAGT
>URKL01000079.1 GCA_900548485.1 uncultured Succinatimonas sp. | reverse complement strand
CAGGTACTGGTGCCCGACGCTTATTTGAGGAACGGAAGGACGGAAGAAGAGATAGCGGCGCGAAGACTTTCAAGATGAAGTTCGGCCACCGCGGCGCCAATCATCCCGTGAAGAATCTCGTGACCAACAAGATCGAAATCACGAGCCAGAACCACAGCTATGCCGTGGATGTCGATTCGCTGTCCGGCACGGGGCTTACGCTGACGCACGTCAACCTGCTCGACGGCACGGCCGAGGGCGTAGAGTGCGTTGCCGACCGGGTTTTCTCGATGCAGTATCACCCCGAGAGCGCTTCGGGTCCGCAGGACAGCGCTTATTTGTTCAAGAAGTTCACTAATATCATGGAGGAGTACAAAAATGCCTAGGAGAAAAGATATCAAGAAGGTTCTGGTCATCGGTTCGGGTCCCATCGTCATCGGACAGGCCGCCGAGTTCGACTATGCGGGTACGCAGGCGTGCCTCGCGCTCAAGGAAGAGGGCTACGAGGTGATCCTCGCCAACTCGAACCCCGCTACCATCATGACCGACACCCATATCGCGGACAAGGTCTACATGGAGCCGCTGACGCTGGAATACGTTGCCAAGATCATCCGTTTCGAACGTCCCGACGCCATCGTCCCGGGACTGGGCGGCCAGACGGGCCTGAACCTGGCGGTTCAACTTGCCAAGAAAGGCATCCTGAAAGAGTGTCAGGTCGAAATTCTGGGCACTTCGTTCGAGTCGATCGAGCGAGCCGAGGACCGTGAACTGTTCAAGGAGCTGTGCGAATCGCTGGGCGAACCGGTGCTTCCTTCGCATATCGCCATGTCGATCGAGGAGGCCGTTTCGGTCGCCGAGCAGATCGGCTATCCCGTGGTGCTGCGTCCGGCCTATACCCTCGGCGGTACGGGCGGCGGTTTTGCCGACGACGAGGCCGAACTGCGCGAGATGATGCGCAACGCACTTTCACTCTCGCCGGTGCATCAGGTGCTCATCGAAAAGAGTATCAAAGGCTATAAGGAGATCGAGTACGAGGTGATGCGCGACCACAACGATACGGCCATCTCGATCTGCTGCATGGAGAACATCGATCCGGTAGGCATCCACACCGGCGATTCGATCGTCGTTGCCCCGAGCCAGACGCTCACCAACAAGGAGTTCCAGATGCTGCGCGACTCGGCTCTAAACTTTGTAAAAAATCGGAATATTTAAAAGCTATTTCTCTTGCTTCATTAATACTTATATTTACCGCAGGTAACTCGTCTTTTTTACTTATTTTTTCTTTACATTTGCCTGTCTTTATAGCTTCATATTGACCAGAAGTTAATTCATATTTTGCTAAATAATAAAAATAACCTTTTTCATCAACAAAATTTCCTCTGATCTTACACTTTCTTTTAGATTCCATTAATGCGCGAGAATCCTTATCAGTTCCCTCATTAAAGGTAAGATCATTGGTAATATCTTTATCTTCTATGCTATGAGTATAAACTTTTCTAAAAACTATTTGATATTGACTATTTTCGCCACCATTACAAGGTAATGGCAAAGATAAATCTTCTTCCATTGGTACAGGATTGAACGGGGTTTTACTCTCATTCGAAAATTTATAAGAATCATAAATGCCATCAGCATGTGCATTCAACGCAATAAATCCAGTAAATACAAATGTGGTAAAAAATTTAGTCAAATTCATAAGGATATATTTATTACTTAAATAATTAAAATATTACTAATAATAAAAGTGGTTATCTTAACAAACAATCGATTTATTTGCCGTTTTCATAACAAAATTATTTATAACTTTAAACATAAAATAAGTATGAATTTAAAAAAACTTTAGAATGTAATAAATTCAAAATTTCTTATGAGAACTATATTAAAAAATAAAGAAATAAATTGTCATGACAACCTATCTTGACAAACTCTACTCCCAATTTTTTCTCATTTCTTGTCTGTCAAGTTTGTGATAATGTGGATTCAAACATATTTTATTAGGTGATTATGATCCAGAATGAAATAAATCGAGAATTAGAATTAACACTTAAAGAACTAGACAACTCTGTACTGAGAAATAAGAAAGGATTTATGGAGGATTTCAAACAATCTTTAGAGAAGGGATTGATTAACAAAATCCATGAATACATGTTAGCAGAAGATTTTGAAAAGGATTGCATCGATCCTAATCCACTATTACTTAACTTAACCTTAGGATTTAACGAACTTGCTATCGAGTTATTAAATATGGACGTAAATCCAAATATTCACCCCGATAATTACCCTAGTGCACTAAGAATCGCTTTAGGGAAAAGAGCCTTTAATTTGGCTGAAGCAATGATACAAAAGGGATGTGAAATTAATGAACGAGACTCAAAAGGATGGACTCCGTTAATTACTTTTGCTTTTAATGGTCATAAAGAAGCTGTTGAATTTTTATTAAAACATAATGCCTGCGTTAATGTTTGCAATAATGATGGATGGAACGCCGTTGTTGGTGCTTATGCACAAGGCCATATGAATATTGTGGAATTATTAATGGGAAAAGGCGCAGAGTTTGGTGAAAAATACGTTCAAGCTGCAATGCTGTCTGCGTTTAAAAAAGGAAAGTATAGTATTGTTAGAGAACTGATTAAGAAAGAAGTAAACCCAAATTTTTACATTGACAACAAAAATAAATTAACTTTTCTTTCGCTTGTTATGGATAAAAACGAATGGGATCTGATTATAGACTTAATCTCTTGTGGTGCAGACCCTAATGCATGTAACTCTAATGGTGGGACTGTAGTCGATCAAGCTGCCAGATATGGCATGATGCAACTTTTAGAGTTAGCTATAAAAAAAGGAGGTAATCTTAATCGCAAAGACGGAATGACTTCACCGTTGCATTTGGCTTGCGAAGGTAATCACCTTAACTGTGTAAAACTGCTAATTGAAAATGGAGCTTTCATTGATAGTATAGATAAAAACGATAAAACACCACTATATATTGCCTTAGTTAAAAAAAATATAGCAATTGCAAAATATCTTTTAAATGAGGGAGCCTCATCTGCTGGACTATTTGGACTATATGGACCAGACATACCTAGTGAAATAAAAAAAATAATTGAGGGCCGTCGCTTAAATGGTATCTGAGAGTGTATTTGAAGCTGTACGCCGAGGGTACTCCAAGCTTGATAATGCAATGCCGGAGACGATTGTTGATTATTTTTCAACGATAGATTCTAGAGAGTTAACAGGGCATATCAATAATATCAAAGGAATTGTATTTGAGGAGCATGTTGTTAATGCTCTAAATGAAAAAGGTATTCACACTATTATGTTTGAACAAGTGAATCACCCAATTACTGATATTGCTGTAATAGAATACGGTGATGTCATTACAGAATTTCAACTTAAAGCAACTGACTCTATGGCCTACATATCAAATACTTTAGAAGAAAACCCTGATGTACCAATAATCGTCACGTCCGAAGTGGCGCAAAATTTTGATGACTGCAATATGGTAATAGACTCTGGCATAAATAATGCCGATTTGACAGATGCAGTAACAGAAACCCTCTATGGTAGTGATACAGTTTCTGAATTAGTTTCTGATAGTACTGAAGAAAGTTTAGCAGAACTTGTCACTGATACAGCACTCCCCATCCCCATAAGCCCTATCGGAATAGGTATAAGTATTATTGGTGCATTCTTTGGTGTGTTCTTTTAAATAAAAAAACATAGCGAAATGTATTCATCTATATTTGTTATAGCGAAAACCATATTTTTTGTTAATTATGAAATAATCTAGCATTCTTCATAAAAATCTATTTTTCGACAGTTGTTGTAATGTATTTTATCTCTAAGCCAATAAAATCAACGCTTAGCGATGTATTTTCCGAGTTTGATACTTATTTATAAATGGCTTAGTAAAGCCATTTATGACTATTTATGCAGTTGTGTACACTGCCCCTTTTGTAGGCGAGCACTAAGAAGATCTGACGTAATCATTTAAGCTGATCCGGAGTTTTCCACCCCCTAAACCTTGGATCTTCTTAACCACTTTTAAAGGGAAAGCTATAGCAACATAACAAAAAGCTCTGAATGTGAATATTGTTATATTCTTTTCAGAGCTTCCACAGATCCTCGGAAGAACCAAAGATTATACTTTAGCAAGTATACAGCTCTCTAAACATATCTTAATTTATAGTCTCAAAGAAAATTCTTAAAAGCTATAATTGAAGTTAACAAAAAACTTATTGCTTTCAGCTTCCCTACCCTTTTGATAGCTATAGCCTGCACCAAATCTAAAGTTATTATAACCAGCCTCTAAAGAAACAGAACCTAAATAACTGCCACTATCAATTACATCATAGCTAAATACTGATGAACCTGATCCTGCATTAACAGTTACATCATTGTCTGTATCACCAAAGGCCCAAATATAAGCTAAATTAATATTTGGCGTAATTGTCCAACCATTATCTGTAATAGTCTCATTACGTAAACTTACACCAAAAGGTACAGTCCAAATATTCTGACTATCAACCTGATTCTCAAATGCTTCTTTACCGTCATAATATGTGGTGTAGTTATCTGCATCTACATTCATATAACGTAAGCCTACATACGGAACAATTTGAGAGTTATCTATCTTATTAAATAATCTCTCTAATCTTGTGCCTATAGATAAGACTGACAGATCACGATTGGTAGTTAAATGTTTAGCATGGCTATAACCTGAAATATCATTATCACCTACACTATAACCAATATCCCCAATTAAATTATAAAGTTCATTGTTGATATTTCCGTAGATGGTAGCTCCCCACATATCATATTCATTATTGACGCCATAACCATCGCCATCACCGTCGACATAACTTAAAGCAATACCGGCCTGAGCATTATTAAACTTAGCTAAATCTAACCCTATAGTAATACCATCATAGGTATTGCTAGAGCTCAAACCACCCAAACTTGAAGACATGCCGTCAATATCATACTTATTGTGCAGGTATTTAATCCATAAGGCTCCATTAGTATCAAGAGCAGATCCTTGAATACTATCTTGAGTAAATGACAATCTTAAAAAAGCACTCTCTGCCATATTATTTGCCATATTGATGGTATTAGAAGTTACTCCACTAATCTCACCTAAGAGTAAACCACGAACTAAATCAGCACGCGTAAAAGTTAAGGAAGATGATGCATCAGCAAAAAATTCTTTAGCTCCTGCTGTAGTACTACCACCATTTTTGACAATACCTTCAATAATACCTTGAGTTTGACCACCAATATCACTTAAGATCTCTACAAAGTCATCAACAGCCTGCTCTTTTTCCTCATAAGAAGCGTCATTTAAAGTTTTATAGATAATATTGTAATTGCCTCCAACTTCCTCAGTTGAAGCTACATAAGATGTTCTATCGAATAATAAGTCTGAATTTCCCCATAAAGAGCTATCATCCTTGTAATAATTAGTAGCAATAAAATACTTATTGTCTGTACCAGCTTCAAGTTTACTAATATTCAAACGTGAACCTGTAGTGATGATAGAGCCATCAGTACCCGTGGCATACTCACCATCAATCAAAGCCAGCTTATTATTCGCTTCTAAACCATCTAAAATGATTTCTGTTCCTTGAGCAAAAGTCACACTATGAAAACCATTAATCTTACTATCAGTAGTTAATGCATTTAAGGTTACATTGCCTATGACATTTAAAGCACTATGAGTAACTGTTCCCTGACCTAAGCCTTGACAGATTAAAGCTCCAGAAACTTTGCCCCCTTGCCAATTTACAGTAGCAGTATTAACTGTAGACATTCCATCTTTTAACGCCACACCGCCGGCTACTACATCACCTTGAATATCTGCACCATCTTTAATATTAATGACAACTTTTTCAACATGAGCTATACCTTTTCCAGCTGCAATACCTCCACCCACAACAGCGGCATTTTTTACTAGTTCTTGAGTTTCTTCAAAATGTTCTTGAAAAGAACCATCATCTATAAAAGAGAAAATATTACTTATGCCTTCATCAGATAATTTATTGATATTAGAAGCAATATTTAAAGTACTAGTTCCCGTAGTACTAACTCTTGAGCTTTCTGTATTCAAAGATGTTTCACTTCTTACAGCAATACCTCCACCAAATACCCCCGCAACAGAACCTGAGTTTACATTTACCTCTGTATCACTAGCCTCAACTGCTGCATTTCCTGCTTGATTAGCATTACGATGTACTGCTACACCATTAGCAAATAAGCCTTCAACCTCAGAACCATTAACATTAATGATAATGTTATCGGTACTCCTAGATAAAGAAGTACCCTCATATTCACTAATAGCAATACCTCCACCGAAAGCACCTAAAACATAACCACTATTTAAGTTAAGCTCAGTACCATCATTTCTGGTTACAGCCTGAGATAAAGCAAAATTCTGATTAAAACTACCTGTAGTCTTATCTGTATATGCGATAGATAATCCACCACCGGTAATTGCCATCACAACTCCATTATCAGCAAGAGCGTTAGTTATCTTTTCTAAAGAATCACTAGAAGTATCTCCATTTATAAGATTTTTAATACTTACAATTAACTCAGCTTTTTCATCAGAAGTAATCTTTGTTCCATCAGCTTTAGAAATATTTACATTGATTGTCGTCTTGCCAGTAGTTGATTCAGCAGAAGATGTACCTAAAGCATCCCCGATATTCATTCCATCAGGGACCTCACCACCTTCTGCTCTTACATTATAAGTATGAAGACTTCCGGCTACGCCTCCACCTATCACTCCAAAAGCGCTAGTGCTACCAGAAAGATTGATAGTACTATCTTTTGAGCTTCCTATAGCTTCACCACCGTTATAAACTTCTTTAAAGGTTATAGTTCCCTCAGTATTTAAATCTAAATCAGCTTTAAAATTTAAATCAGAAGTACCATCATTATTACCAATTTCATGGCCCGCAATTAAACTTCCAATCTTACTTGCGTCAATTGAAGCGACAACGCTACCTCCACTAAGGCCTAAAGCTAACCCATTATTAATACTTACATTAGTACTACCTTTTATATTGCTTATAGCTCTGCCACCTAGAGTACTTACAGCTAAGCCTCCTCCAGAAGCCCCAATGGTTAATCCTTCAATATTATCTGTATCAACTTTTGAATTGATGATTAAATTAGTATTACCATTTACAATAGATCTTGCTTCACCACCTATAGCTAAAGCACCACTGCCTGTAGTAAAAGCTTGCACATTAGAGCCATTATTTACATTAACATTAACATCGCCATTTACAGTAGTAGAAGCAAAACCATTAGTCGTAAGGTTGAAAGTTAATTCGCCGTTACTATCTTCAATATCAATATTTCCTATGCTTATAGCCGTACTTGCACCAATACCGCCTATAACATCACCGTTTACAACGTTCATATTGATATTGCCATTACGGGTAATAGAATTCGACGCTAAATCTGCAAAAGAAAGATCTTCTATATTAGAAAGACTACCTGTAGTGGTAATATTGCCTTCAAGACCCGTATTTAATGAAAGATCTCCACCCACTACACCTAAAATAGTTGCCTTACTTTCATCGCCTATAGAAAATGAGATATTTTCATCTTTGACAACTTTAAAACTCGCTTCGTTGTCAGAAGTTCCTACATTATCAAGCTCGCTTATCTTCTTAAAGAATTCTGTTTGAGATTCATTAAAGCCAGCCTTATCTCCATATTGAGCAATATAAGACAAAAACTTTATGGTATTGTAATCAAACTGTATTGCTCTACTAAGTGAAGATTGATTAGTATCAGGTGACTTTGAAGTTACATCTTCAAGATCATTGTAATTTGTTACTACCTTTCTATTGGTTTTATATTCAGTATTGCCCCC
>URKL01000078.1 GCA_900548485.1 uncultured Succinatimonas sp. | reverse complement strand
GTAGCACCGGCAATATAGGAGACAACTGGTTTGGTCATATGCTCTTTAATGTATAAAGCCGCATCCTGCTCAGCACTACCACCAATCTCTCCGACTAAGACTACCGCTTCAGTTTGAGGATCTTCTTCAAATAGCTTTAACATGTCCACAAAATTTGAACCTTGAATAGGATCGCCACCAATACCAACACAAGTAGATTGACCAAAGCCTGCATCGGTAGTTTCTTTAACTGCTTCATAAGTTAAAGTACCAGAGCGAGAGACAATACCCACCTTACCTTTAGAGAAAATACTTGAAGGCATAATTCCAATCTTGCACTCTTCAGGGGTCAATAATCCAGGGCAATTAGGGCCAATCAAAATAGAATTACTTTGGCGTAATTTGGCCTTGACCTTAAGCATATCTAATACGGGAATACCTTCAGTAATACAAACTATCAGCTCCATATTAGCGTTAATAGCTTCTAAAATAGAATCTGCAGCAAAAGGCGGAGGTACCATGATCATTGATACGGTAGCACCTGTAGCTTCGACAGCTTCCTGTACAGTATTAAAAATTGGTAAACCTAAATGACTTTGTCCTCCCTTACCAGGAGTTACACCGCCTACAAGCTTTGTCCCATACTCTAACATCTGAGAGGAATGCTGTGTACCTTGAGAACCTGTAATACCCTGACAAATCACCTTAGTGTTTTTATTGATTAAAATACTCATAATTTAATCCTTATCTTTGGCAGCTTTTACAGCAAGACTTGCAGCTTGTCTAAGATCTCTTGCCGAGACAATATTTAATCCACACTCATTTAAAATATTCTCACCTAACTGAGCATGGTTACCCTCTAAACGTACTACTACCGGAATATCGCGCTTAATTTCCTCAACTGCGCCACGAATACCTTCAGCAATCATGTCACAACGTACAATGCCGCCAAAGATATTAACCATAATGCATTTAACATTAGGATCTTCTAAAATAATTTTAAAAGCCTCCATAACGCGCTCTTTAGTAGCAGTTCCACCTACATCTAAAAAGTTTGCCGGATTTCCACCTAAGTTTTTAATAATATCCATAGTACCCATAGCTAAACCGGCGCCATTTACAAGACAACCAATATTGCCCTCAAGAGGTACATATGAAAATCCTGAGGCAACAGCTCGGGCAATACGCGGATCTTCTTGTGAAGGATCATCTAATTCAGTTAATTCAGGATGTCTAAATAATGCGTATTGATCTACATTTATCTTTGCATCTAAACATATGAGATCGCCTCCACGAGTTATGGCCAGAGGATTTATCTCCACTAAAGATAAATCATTTTCCATAAACATCTTGGTAATTCCCATAAAGATCTTGGCAAATTGATTAACCTGACGACCTTGCAAACCTAATTTATAGGCAAGCTCACGGCCTTGATAAGGCTGAGGGCCAACTAATTCATCAATAGCAACCTTTAAAATGCGTTCAGGTTCAACCATAGCAAGTTCTTCAATTGACATACCACCTTGTTCTGAGGCGATAACGGTCAAATGAGCTGTGCTTCTATCAATAGCCGCACTTAAATATAATTCACGCACACACTCTACAGCATTTTCAATCAAAATGCGGTTTACAGGTTTTCCATGTGGACCACTTTGATGAGTTACTAATCTTTTTCCTAACCATTTAGCTGCAAAGGCTTCAGCTTGTGCTGGAGTATCTACCTTTAAAACACCACCAGCCTTACCTCTTGCACCAGAATGAACCTGGCATTTAACAATAAAAGGTCCAGGACTTAATTCATACGCAGCTTTGCCAATACCTGTGGCCTTAGAGCTTACTTTAAAGTTTGCAACTGGCAATCCATATTGGCGAAATAATTCTTTTGATTGATATTCGTGCAAATTCATTTTTATTATTACCTGTTTGAAATACAGAACTATTTAAATACAAAAAGGTCACCCCGTAAAGAGAGTGACCTTTCTTGTAGCATGCACGATTTTTAAGGTGATTTTATTTATTCTGAGGAGTTATCTTGTTGATTTACAAGATTAATTGCTTCATCATTATAGGTAATCTCACTTAAAGCTCTTGCACCTAAATAAAGCATATTCTGAGTGCTTTCTTGTTTATATTGCACTATCTGAGGGCGAATAAAGTTAGCATAGTTATCTAAACTATTATCTTTATCTAAGGAAATTTCCTTTAATACAGCTAATGTAGGAATACCCTTATTTACAGAGACTACGTAATCCCCACTCTTAGATACAATTGCAAATACATCCTGAACAAAGTTAATATCGCTATTTTGATCTAAACGAGAATGATTGAAAACTACGTTTTCTTTTAAGATAACATTTTCAGGAAGAGCGACCTTAGGATCAGAACTTAAAGCTTTAGCAAAATCGGCTAATACAGTATTAGCTAAAGATTGAATCTTAGTATTTAAAGCAAGCTCACGAGCCTTATCCTTAACCTCGTCAAATTTTTGCAACATAGATTCATGATATTCACTAACATTTACCACTGCACAGGCATTTTCGCCTAAAGAGATAACGTTAGAATTTACATGAGAACTACGGTTCTCTTCATTAAAAACAGCACGTTGCAAATCACTATTATTTAAAGGCCAAGCTAAGGTAGTATCACCTAAGTTTACGACACCTGATTGTTTAACACTAACACCGATAGCATCAGCGGCAGCATCTAAAGAGTCAGGATTTTCAAAGGCTAAATCGGTTAAAGTAGCACTCTTGTCGTTATACATAGCTAAAGCTTGAGCTTCAACATAACGCTCTTTGACATTATCTTTGATCTCAGCAAAATCAGGAACATGGGCGGCAATAATACCGTCTAATCTTAAGATATGAGCACCATAATCGTCATAAACGACAGCACTTACATCACCAACATTTTGCAAATCAAATAAAGCTTTATCTAAAAGAGCTGATAAAGAACCTTTCTCTAAGGTGCCTAAAGAGCCATGAGAGGTGGCAAAATCAGGATCTTCTGAATATTTAGCAGCAACTGCAGCAAAGTCCTCGCCTGAGGATAAAGCATTTATAGCCTCCTGGGCTTTTTGTTGCATCTCATTTGACGGTTTAATCAAAATCTGTGAAGCCTCACGTTTTTGTGCGACAGTAAACTCATCTTGATTTAAACGGTAGTATTCAGACAATTTCTCATCATCAGTCTCAACGCTCTTTTTAAGCTCATCAACACTTAAGACTACATATGAAAAAGTAGCATTCTCAGGCTTCATAAACTCATCATGATGAGCATCATAATAACTTTGAACATCGTTATCTGTAAGAGAGACTTTATCCTTAAGAGAAGCTGGATCTAATGAATAAAGATTAACAGTACGGCTTTGAGCAAATAATTTAGCTAAAGCATCTAACTCATAAGGAAGAGGAACTGCTGAGGCACTAATAATTGGGGTTACTAAGCTACTTGTCATAAGAGAAGTACGTAACTGCTCAGCATAATAATCAGGAGAAGAACCAATATTACGTACTGAAGCTAAGAACAGATCGTTATTAAACTTGCCATCTTTAGCAAAACGCGGATCTTTGCGGATTTCATCCTTAACCTGCTCATCACCTATGCGAATACCATTGTCAAAGGTTTGAGAGTTTAAAGCGACATTATTTATCATGTCATCTAAAACCTGCATTCTTAAATTCTTCACAAATTGTGGGTTTTCTAATAAAACCTGAGCTTGGGAACCATACATACGCATCAACATCTGAGTGCGCTGATTATATTGCTCAGTCCACTCATTAGAGCTTATACGGTATTTGCCGATCTCAACGGGATCTGTATTTAATCTTGGGATTAAGTAATTTCCTACACCAGCAAAAATAAATGAGAGGATAATAATCCAAAATAATACTTTGAAAATACGTCCTTGCGCACCTTCACGCAGTTTATCAGTCAACATTTATAATTTTTCTCCGCAGACTAAGCTGCTTTGTTTAGACCTTATTTTAAGATTTTGCTACCTGAAAATTGACGCCTGTCTAAGCTTGTAAGCTTTAGCTACACAAATTGTGAGCTAAGTAGGTTCCATATTGAAGTCTTAAATAAGACTCATATATCTGGCAATCCGGGCTCGCCATGCCCTTAGGATATAATCTTTTATTTCATATCCGAGTTTCATTATAGAGCGTAAGCTAAAACACCACAATAGAAACAACTTTAAGATGTACTTATCTAATCATTTAGGTATATATATTCTAAATACCAAATAGTTAAAACAATAAGCTTTGAGAAATTTAGTCTTTAAGGTAAAAATATCTAAAAATGGTTTTTATACACTAATACGGCCGTATCTTTGCACTTAAGTACAGGGATACGGCCGCAAATTAAAACTCTAAGATATAGCCTCAATAAGGCTTTTTATACTTAGTGATTAACTACATCCTTAAGAGGTTTACCAGCTTTAAATGCTGGCACTTTAACAGCAGGGATCTCAACGATCTCATTAGTACGAGGATTACGACCGGTACGAGCTGCACGATCACGAACTAAAAAACTGCCAAAGCCAGTTAAAGCAACAGTATCACCGGCTGCTAATGTCTCTTTGATAACCTCAATTAAAGCATTTACAGCAGCGCCTGAATCCTTTGCAGACAAACCAGACTTACTAGCTACTTTCTCAACAAGCTGACTCTTATTCACAATAAACTCCTAAACCAGATTGTAATCCCCGAAGATAGACACATCAAAAAATTTGATGTTATTCGCATTTATCAGGGCCTGCGTTAATTATGCACATTAAAACGAGTTTAAAAGCGTTTATCTATAAAAATTTAGATCTAGTTCTTATTTTTACTATATTTTTTTCTAAAAAAAAGTTAATCCTGTTTTAGATTTAACTTTTAATTTACTGAATTTTTCATGACGAACAAATTTTCTCTCATGAGTCATCACCAAAAAATGCATCATATCTGAAGCTTTACAAGAGCGCATAAATTCTTTAAATCTAATCTTAAATTCAGCTTTATCACGAGATTTAATCATAAATGGAAAAAATCCTGCATTTATCAGAATGCCATTCATTATAAAAAGTGCACTGATGCCATTAAAATCTTTAAAGATATTCTTTTTGCAAAGATATAAAAATACTGCTGCAGCTAATTCTTTTTGATCTTTTACATTAGTCTGTAAAAAATCTAAAGCCTCTTTTACGCACAGAGCGCTTTCCTTTTCTAAAGATAGACATTGATGAATCAATTCAAGAGCCTCATAAGAGCACTTAAATTCATTATTCTCAATAAGCTCACACATTCTTGAAGCTGTCTGCCCCATACGACTTATTATATCTACATGACTCTTTGCTATTCCAACCGGCGTGACACTGCGCAAAATCATTTCAGTCTGTACCACATTGAGATCAATGTCTTCAAAAATTGCACAGGTATTAGTACAAAATGCAGGTAAAGATCTTTTAAATTCAGTTATAGCTCGAGGTATAGCATTTTTATCTGAGGAAATCATTTTGACAGCAAAGTCACCATGATCCCAATACATACCATCTAAAACTGCCTTTAACTCTTTATGATCTAACAGCATATCTTCCCTTCTTATTTTTTTCTACGTGTGCCATAAAGTACCAGCCTTTATCATCAAAAAGACTTCCGAACATACCCCAAAAAAACAGGAGTTTCCTACTTCGACAATAACTACACTAGTATTTTTATTTTATTGAGTCTCCAGGTTTTGTATTCTTATCACCATTTTTATTAAAAATAAACTAAAAATGTTAAATAGAATTAAACCCCAACTAGCTTATATTCACGTTTACCTAAATTATAGAGATCGGCTATCTTGCGATTTAAAGCTTTTAAAATTTTGCTTTTATCTTGAGTATCGATAAGATCTTTTACCATAAACTCAATTTCAAGCTGAGTATCCGCTGATACCTCAGGCAGAGGTACTTGTTCTAATTGCGATTTTAAAACTTTTAAAGTATCAAACTTCTTCTCAAAATAAAAACGCACCACCTTTGAATTTAAAATCGCGCATAAATAATAAGGTGATATCGTATTAAATCTTGGGACTAAAACATTACAGCTGTTTAAAGTTAAATAACCATGCGTATCTATGGCAACAATGGGATATCTAGCAATAAAACGATATACCAATTTTATTGGAGCTCGATAATACTCCAAAGGTGCTATTTGCTGAAATTTCTCTTTCTCAAAGCGAATAAAGTCAGATCCCTTTTTTAGAGTAAAACTATCAATGTCTGCTCCTCTTAAAACGCGCTCACAATGCTCTTTTCGAGTTTTAAAGAGAAGATTGCGATTAGCACCTGTGACAATACCTAAAGCAAAATCAGCATGTGAGCGTAATTTAATACAATGTGGAAGATTATCAAGCTTTTCTAAAAGCTTATATTCCTGATCGTTTACTTTAAAATTGAAGTCATGGCTATCGCGCTGTCGACGCACAATATAGTTATAGGGCTCGCGATTAACAATCACCTCACCTGTAGCATTAGGATAAGAGGTTTTCTCTAAAGTCAAAATCACGCCTTTAGTCTGAAGAGCATGAAATACCACTCCAAGATAACGAATGGATTTAACACGCGCATTTTGACTTATAACCTCACGCACCTCTTGATGTGAGATGACATTCAATAATGATTCAGGTAAAACAAATTGAACAATACCGCCATTATCTAAAAGTTGTAAAGCTCTCTCGACGAAAAAATCAGCATAACTCTGTCTAGGCTTTGTAGCTGTATTTAAATTTTTAGCATAACGACGAACTAAAGCCTCATCCTCGCATTTGCCCCAAGGAGGATTACCCACGATTACCATAGCTTTAGGCAAAGAGGCACTTAAAAGCGCATCTCCATGAATAATATGGTCTTTTAAAAATTCTTTATTACAGATATTTTGATTTAAAGCAAAATTAATTTTTGAAAGGCTTACAGAGATAAAATCTAAATCGCAACCATAAAGATCTTCAGAACGACATCCGCGTTTTAAAAGGCGTAATAAAAAATTACCACTGCCACAACTTATATCTAAAAATACACGCCCTCTGCTTATACCTAAAGTCTCAATGGTGGTATCTGTGAGACTTTGTGGTGTGTAATAACGAGAACCACAACTCTTTTCAGGTAATTCCTTTAAAGACAAATAAATAAGTCCTAAGGCATCCTCATATGGCTCATACACAAGTCTCAAAGGCGGTAAACTCTGTGCATGTTTAAGTAAAAACTCACGTTTACAATTACTTATCAGCTCTTCTATAAGATAAGCGTAATCTTTTAAATCAAGTTTCCCCAGAATAAAGGCTTCTAAAAAATGGCTTTTCAAAGAAGTCTTGATTACACCTTTTGAAATCATAAGTGTAATCGCACTTTCCGCTAAAAGAGCTAATAAAGTATTTTTATTGCCATTAAAATTCGCAATTAAAAGTTCTAAGAACTCGCGATTAGGTGAAAGCTTATCAATATAGTTAATATAGAATTCGCGCCCTTTTAAAACCTTAGACAAAGGCGAGATATTACTCTTTAGATTTATAGCTAATAACTCAATAGTATCGCGATTAAATTGACCTTTATCATTTATAGGCGTTAATTTATGTAAACGGAGCCAATTTCTGCCGGTATTTAAAGAAATACCTAAAATCTCACAAGCTTCATTAAGATCGATAAGATTTTCTAATTCCTCCTTAAATGCCATTTACGTACTCCTATGAAAAAATTGGGGTTATTTTAGCAAAATAAGGAAATTCTTCTGTGTACTTAACAAAAGTGCAAGACTTTTGTGCAAGTTAAAGCTCTAACTTAAATATCTAAAGAACTTTAGTTTGCTTTTGACTTCCTCCCCTTGCTAAAGCAAGGAGATTCCTACCGCTAGATATTACTACCTAGCTTCAGTGGGTTCGCAGTGCTGA
>URKL01000077.1 GCA_900548485.1 uncultured Succinatimonas sp. | reverse complement strand
AGGTAGTAATCTAAGCAGTAGGAATCCCCTTGCTTTAGCAAGGGGAGGAAGTCAACAATATTTACTATAAATAGTGTTAATCATCATCTATTTTAATTTTAAACTCAGGATCAATATCGAAATCTAAATCATCAAAATCAATCCGACTAATACGACGGTGATCGTCATCATCGTCATCATCATAATAGCGATAATGCTTGTTTTTCTTAACTTTGTAATGTCCCTTATGATAACCATTGTCATCAACGTAGTGTATCGTGCAAGCATTTAAACTAAAAATTGATAAGGCAAAAATACTAATTATCAGTAAAAATTGACTGTTTTTCATAAAAAACCTTAGTCCTGCGTCTCAAACTTTTAATTTTAAACAGCACTAAAAGTGCTGTTTTATAGAAAAAATTTTTATCTCTTTTTTATAAAATAAAAATTTAAAACAATCAAAATATTTGTACAAATTTAAATTATATTTTTATTTGTCGAAGCCTCGAGGAGGTCGTGGCGTTCTCGGGCAATCTGGATATGCCTGATAAGGTCTATGGCGATAATAGTTCCCGCCATTGGATTGATTACGATAGCAATCATTGTAATAAGGGCAATCTTCATAATGATAGTTGTTTACATAACGTGGAGCATGTCTATAGCCATCATGATATCCACGAGTTTGTACGTGACGATGATGACGAGGTCCATAATGATCGTCAAAACCACGGTATGGTCTGTCAACGCTTTGATAATAATCATTGTTAGAAGCTTGATTATTCGTATCTGCAGCTTGTACTGTGTTAAAAGCTAAATAAAAAGCGACAGCTGGAATTAAAACAGATAAGATAGGGCGCATATAAATCTCCTGAAAGTTTGATTAAAATTTTTAACTTAAAGTCAGATCCTTATCTTTATTATGGTAAATATTTCTTAGGGTACACTTAGAGCCCTAACTGTTACAGAGCTAGACAAGAGGATTGCAGTATTACAAAAAAACTAAAAAACAAAGAAAAATAGGAAAGATGTTTAAAAAACGTAAGAAGAACTTCAAAACTTCACAAGAAGAAAGGCAAACATTCGTAATGACCACTTGCATAAGCTTTACACAGAAATAAGCAAAAGCCAAGAGGACAAATCTTTTTAAAGATAAATTCAAAGAATACGAGCAGGAAGTGAACTTGCAAAAGAGTCAGCACTGCGAAAGAACTGAAGAGAGTTAGTAATCTAAGCAGTATAAATCCCCTTGCTTTAGCAAGGGGAGGAAGTCAATTATCTAGATCTTAGGGTTATTTTTATGATTTCAGATGGGGTATTTAAACGTAAAGGAAATCCCATCCATAGTTTTGTGCCGTTAGAAACAATTACTTGTGTAGATTCAAGATCATATAAACCTGAAACTAGACCATTATTAGCAGAAGCAATTAAGTTTCTGATAAGTGGAGCTTGTCCTCCATGGGTATGTCCTGATAAGACAAGGTCGACTTTTTCTTGAGCTTCAAGTGCAAATGAAGGTTGATGGCTAAGTAAAATTGTCGGTAATTCTTTATCTATATTGGCTAAAGCTTTATCTATATTAGGACCTATGTTATTAAAGTGCCAGGCGTTTTTATCAGGAACACCAGCTAAGTTAAATAAAGGTATATTATTGGAGCTTTTGATTACAGTTGCCTGATTTTCTAAAAATTTAAAACCACCATTACTAAAATATTTAAGCCAAGATAAATATCCTGAATAAAATTCATGATTACCTGAGACAGCATAAATTCCATCGCGTGCTTTAAGTTTAAAAAGAATGTCAGTACGATCTTTTAGGCTTTCTACATCGCCATCCACAAAATCACCTGTAATAACAATTAAATCAGCATTTTCTTGATTGGTGAGGGTGACTATATCTTCAATATCCTCCTTTGAAATTGGAGATGAAATATGAAGATCGGTAAGAAAAAGTAAACTGTAACCATCAGCTTCTTTAGGTAAGTTATTTAAAGAAATGGTGTAATTGGTGATTTGTGGAGTTTTAAAAGCATTATAGGTGCCTATGGAACCTAAGCTAAAACTAAAAATAGCAAGTATCAGGGCACAGATTAGGTTATGAGGTGGAATTATAGTGGCATGACTTTGCCTTTTAATTATTTTATATAAAAGATTTATAAAATCACGACAGATTGTCAATACAGCGAGGAATATAGCGCTGAAATTTAACGCATTGACAAGCATAGATAAAGTACGATTAAGTTTGGGATCCATCATTGTACCTCCTGATAGAAGGTATATATAGAGCTTGAGGCTTATGAGAATGAAAAAGATCCCTAAGATAAGTTTTAAGTATTTATTTATTTTTAAAGGCCATACAAAACGTGTAAATAGAATTAAAGCGATTAAAAAAGGGTGAGATCTGAAAAGTAAGAATGACATCTTTATTCCAAAAAAATTAAATATAGCGAAGAATAAAAGTATAAGAGCATTAATGCGAGCTAAATTACCTTAATTTTTTTATGATAGGAATGATAGTTAAAAAAAATTATTAAATTTGATATTTTTGTGAGCATAAATGGTTGTTATAAATAAAATTATTTATTGATTTGTATAAATAACTTTTATAAAAAAACAAGATTTATATTTAAGACAAATCATAAATAGCTAACTCCTTTAGAGTTAAATATGTTTACACAAATGTTAATGTTAGAATGCTTGTATTGAGCAGTTTAGGAGTTTTTATGCATAAATATTACATAGGCTTAATGTCTGGTACTAGCATTGATAGCTTAGATGGATGTATTTGTGATTTTTCTCAGGGAACTAAGCTTATTGCTAAAAGCTCTCGTAAATGGAATGTTGATGAGGGAATGCTTTTGCATAGCTTATGTCAAAAATCAGATGATGAATTAGAAAAAGCAGCTGTGGCGTCTAATGTTATTGCCAAAGCTTCAGCATCTGTCGTTAGCGATTTATTAGAAAAGTCTTCTTTAAAAGCTGAAGATATTATTGCTATAGGCTCTCATGGGCAAACAGTGCGTCATCGCCCGCATTTAGGTTTTTCTGTGCAATTAGACAATGCCCCTTTAACAGCCTCTTTATGTAATATTGATATAGTTTCCAATTTTCGCAGTGCTGATATAGCAAATGGCGGAGAGGGAGCTCCTTTAACTCCTTTATTTCATTCACAGATTTTTAAAGATGCAATCAGGCCTCGTTATGTTTTAAATTTAGGCGGTATTGCAAATTTAACTGTTATAAAACCTGGTGGTGAGGTTTTATGTGGTTTTGACTGTGGACCTGCAAATACACTTAGTGACTTATGCTGTAGACTTCTTTTAAATTGTGAATACGATCTTGATGGTAAATTTGCTTATCAAGGACAGATCCGCATGGAGTGGTTATCAGATTTCCTCACTCATCCTTTTTTACAAAAAGATCCGCCTAAATCTACAGGACGAGAGGATTTTAATGCTGATTATATTCGAGAGTATTTGCTTTTATGCACACAAAAAAGAGAACTTAGCTACGATTTAATTGCTACATTAGATGAGTTTACCGTTTTAGCTTCAGTAAATGCTTTGCGCAAGATCCGTTATAAGTACAATTTACCAGCAGGTGATTTGCTTTTATGCGGTGGTGGCGCTTTAAATCCTTTTATTGTGGACCGTTTTAAGCAACATCTAAAGCAAGATGAGATTGAGGTTAAATCTACCTTTGATTTTGATGTAGATGTTTCAATTTTAGAGGCACAATCTTTTGCTTATTTTGCTAAAGAGACTGTTGAAGGCCATAGTTTTGATTTATCTAAAATTACAGGCTCAAAACAACCGGTGATTTTAGGTGTTATTACCCCAGCTTTACATGGTCATTATTGGCGTACAGTCTGTGGTAAATAGAAAAATAATATTTTTTGTGATATAAAGAAAGATTATCAATTTATTTAATGCCCTATGGGGTACAGTTATAAAAGCCTTAAAAAGGAGAACGAGGGTCATGGCTTTAGTTGAAGAGGCATTACGTGAAATAGCTCGTGGTGCTGAGGAAATTATACCTATTGATGAGTTACGTAAAAAACTTGAATCAGGCAGACAGCTTGTCATTAAATTAGGTATGGATCCGACCGCTCCTGATATTCATTTAGGTCATACGGTCATTTTAAATAAATTACGTACCTTTCAGAAATTAGGTCATAAAATTGTCCTAGTTATTGGTGATTTTACGGCTGCTATTGGTGATCCTTCAGGTAAGAACGCTACACGTCCTGAATTACCGCGCGAAAAAATTTTAGAAAACGCCAAAACTTATGCTGAGCAGGCTTTTAAGATTTTAGATAAAGATCTCACAGAGATCCGTTATAACTCTGAGTGGTGTGAAAGTTTAGGTGCTGCTGGTACTATTAAACTGGCATCTAAGCTTACTGTTGCCAGAATGTTAGAGCGCGATGATTTTTCTAAGCGTTATTCTTCTAATCAACCAATTTCTATTCATGAGTTCTTATATCCTTTATTCCAAGGTTATGACTCAGTTGCATTAAAGTCTGATGTAGAGTTAGGCGGTACTGATCAAAAGTTTAACTTATTGATGGGTCGTGAATTACAAAAAGATGCCGGTATGGAACCACAGTGCGTACTTATGATGCCACTGCTTGTAGGTCTTGATGGCGTTGTTAAGATGTCTAAGTCTAAGCACAATTATATTGGTGTTACAGACGAGCCTAAGGATATGTTTGGCAAGATCATGTCTATCTCTGATGATTTAATGTGGAGCTACTATGATCTCCTATCATTTAAGAGCGTAGATGAAATTGCAGCCATTAAAGATGCTTGCTTAAAGGAAGGCAAGAATCCGCGTGATGCAAAGATTGAGTTAGGTCGCGAGATTGTTGAGCGCTATCATGGTAAAGATGCTGCTGAAGCTGCAGTACAGGGCTTTTTAAGTCAGTTTGCTAAGGGAGCCTTACCTGATGATATCCCTGAGGTAAGTTTAAATGTTCAACCTTTAGCGAATTTATTAAAGCAAGCCGGTTTATGTGCTACTACCTCTGAAGCTTTACGCATGATTAAGCAAAATGCAGTTAAGTGCGATGGCAACGTAATTTCTGATAAAGATTACGAGGTAAAGTCAGGTACTAATATCTGGCAGGTGGGTAAACGTCGTTTTGCAAAGATCACTGTAGCTTAATTAAGGAGCTTTAAGATGACACAGGATGAACTTAAGGAAATGGTGGCTATTGAGGCCTTAAAATATGTTCCTGAAAATGGTGTGTTAGGAGTAGGCAGTGGTTCGACTGTAGTTAAATTTATTGAGCAGATGGGCAAGCACAATATCAAGGTTAAAGCTTGTGTCAGTAGCTCAAATAAGACTACCGAGCTTTTAGAAAAGATTGGTATGAATGTAGTCGATCCTAATACTGTTGATGGTTATGATGTTTATATTGACGGTGCTGATGAGGTTGATCCGAACTTTAATTTAATTAAGGGCGGTGGCGCTTGTCTAACTCGTGAAAAAATCTTAACTTCCATGTCAAAGACCTTTGTATGTATTGTCGATAAGTCTAAATTAGTTCAGACCTTAGGTAAGTTCCCTCTCCCTGTTGAAGTTATTCCGATGGGACGTGAGGCTGTAGCTAGAGCTTTGCGTGCTTTAGGTGGTGATCCTGTTTTACGTGAAGGTTGCATTACCGATAATAATTGCGAGATCTTAGATGTACATGGCATGCACATTGATGATCCTTTGACTTTAGAGCGTCAGATTAATGCCATTCCAGGTGTTGTTACTGTTGGTTTATTTGCCAATCGTGGCGCAGAAGTTGTTCTCTATGCAACAGAAGACGGTGTTAAGGTCTTAAATAAATAATTTTAAAAGCTTTTGTTTTTTTAATTATTCTTTAAATAACAGGGATTTAGAAATATTTAAAAAAATTTCTAAATCCCGTATTTTTTTGTCAAAATATATAAAACAAGCTCTTTAATTTACTTTCATGTAAACGGTCTTATATGTTTAAAAATTTTGTATTTGTATTGTTGTCATTTTTTTTAACAACAAGAGCTTTTAGTGCATCAGAGCCTTTAGTTAAAACTGAATATGATTCGCATACCTTAGTTACTACCTCTGGGTTGGTGACGTGGTTTATAACCACTATAGCTATTTTGATCTTAATTGTAGTTATAGGATTATTCTTAAAAAGATCACGTTTTGTGAAACGTCAATCAGGACAAATGGCAATTGAGGGGCAATTAGCTTTAGGACCAAAAGAGCGAGCTGTAATTATCAAGGTGGGAAATAGAAAAATTCTTTTAGGGGTTACGGCGCATAATATAAACTATCTTGCAGATCTTGGCGAAGATAATCCCTTTATCAATTTAAATGAAGAAAAATAAAAAAGTCTATTATCTATATACAAATAAAATTTACTCTTTTATCAAATTTTGGGCACACAAAACCTTGTATTTCAGTTTTCTGCTGTACAAACTGTGGATATACAGCTAATGCAGGTGAAAACGTAGCAGAAAATATCCTTATGGCAACTCTTGCCAGGCTAGATTACTCTAAAAAGAGTCAGCACTAAAGAGAGATAGTAATCTAAGCAGTAGGAATCTCCTTGCTTTAGCAAGGGAGGATGTCAATTCAGAGTCTCAGATCTTACGTATCAATTTTGAAATTCTAGAGAATAAAACTTATCTAGCGCGTCTATAACTTTGTTTATTTAGCATATGTTTTGCTAATAGCAACAGCCATAAAATTGCGAAATAACCGAAATTTTAGAGAGTTTGATGACAAGGAATATGTTTTAAAATAGGTCAGACAGTTACATCTGACCTATTTGCAAAAATTAGATATGAAGTTTATTAGTTGCTGCTTTAATGATTACATCAGCTACTTCATCTTGAGTCATAGTAGAGGAGTCAATTAAAAGATCGCGATTGTTTAGTGTAACTAAAGGTTCATCTGTAAAGAATTTATGATAAGAATCACGAGCCTTATCAATCTCTTTTACATAATCACTAACTTCGTACTCAGGAATTTTAAGCTCATTTACGGAGTTTTTGATTCTTTCATTAAAAGGGGCGTAGATCATAACGTTAAAGCGACGTGGGTACTCTTTTAAAATAAAGTCCGCACAACGGCCTACAATCACACAATTAGACTTTTGCACACACTCTTGAATTAAACTAGCCTGTACTTTAAACAAACGTCTGTGAGTAGAGCCAGTTCCAATACCTAATGGGAAGAGGGCATTTGCAAAAGGCAATTTGATGCTCTCATCCATAGGAGATAAGGAGCGCATATCCTCATTCATAATAGAGGCGGCTTTTTCAATTAAATCTCTATCGTAATACTCAATATTTAACTTATGAGCAACTTTTTGTGCAATCTTTCTACCTAAACTACCAAATTGTCTGGATATTGTAATTACATAATTATCCATACTAACCTCTATTTACCAAATTCCTTTTTGAAGATTTTTTCAAAGCCAGCAATAGCCTTATTTACAATAAGTTCGCCTTTTTCTTTGGTAGAGCCTTCTGCTGGGGCTAATACACCGCACTTTGGTACCATATCAGCTCTTGCTGGATATACAGAATATGGTAGCGCTTTAGCTTTTACATCTTTTGGCAACAATTCTTCACGTACTAGTTTTGGCTCTAAGTACATCATCAAAGAGGTCTCAGTAATTGCTGCATGCTCTAAAGCCCATCCTGGGAATGGCACGTCAGAGAAAACATTTTTGACGGTTTTCTCATCTAATACATCCCACCAATTAGATTGCACTACTTTTAAAGAAGGAAATTCCGAGGTGGCTAAATACATCGCTTCTTCGATAAAAGCTTGGTTTTCAAAGTGAGCATTGTTAATAAAGATCTTATTAAAACCGTCACGTGCAAACTCACATAAGATATCTTTTACAAGCAAAATTAAAGTTTGACCTGACAAATCAATAGTTCCTTTAAATAAAGGACTTCCGTGATGAAGAGCACCAGAACGTGCTGCTGTTCATTGATAACATTTTCCG
>URKL01000076.1 GCA_900548485.1 uncultured Succinatimonas sp. | reverse complement strand
GGTGATTGCTCATTATCGTAAAGTCCTTTGTTTTCTCTACACGGAATACTGCCATGGCGGTATTGCCCGTTTCGACCTTGGAATGGTTGTACATCAGGCCAAGGTCAGCAACACCGTAAAGGGTGACATTGGCAGCGGAGGCATAACCGGCGGCAACGCCGAGAACGGCGAGCGCGGCAAGAGACTTCTTGAACATTTATCTTTACTCCATAACCCTCAGTGAAGAGGGATGTTGGGTTAACTTGATCGCAAGGCAAGCCTAGAGCCGATCCGCATCAGACGCAAATGTTTCTCAGTTGTTACAGTCATAGCGCAATTGCGCCGGCGCGTAGGCCCCTGATAATGGCTTTGACTTGTAGCCATAAGCTAGAGCAGGAGCTACAATAGCACCGCATTTTTTTGCAAAAATTTCACTAATATCTTTTGCAATATAAGTATCAACCCCTAGGGGTAGGTGAGGTCCGTGTTGCTCTGTTGAACCTATGGGTAAAATTACAACGTTGTCAGATTCTTTTTCAAACTCAAAACGAGTTAATTTATGCATATCTTTCATACTACTACCTTAAAAATCGTATTGAGTTAAAACTCTTTCTGGTTGCTTTTTCATGATAACTTTGCCATGACGCACACTTAAAATAGTGCTTGCAGAGTTTCTTACTGCATCAAATACATTGGTTTCATCAAGTACTACAAAGTTGGAGCTATTACCTTCTTTGATACCATAATCTTTAATGCACATGGTTTTTGCACCATTGTCAGTTACAAACTTTAAGGAGTCTGAAATTTCTTCAATACTCATCATATGAGACAAATGTAAACCAAAATCTAATTGATGCATTAAATTACCATTGCCAAGTGGGTACCAAGGATCAGAAATAGAGTCCTGAGCAAAAGAAACATTTAAACCATTTTTAGTTAATTCATCTACACGAGAGATACCACGACGCTTTGGATAAGAATCATATCTGCCTTGTAAGTAACAGTTCTCAGTTGGACATACAATAAAGTTTAATTGAGCCTTTTTAAACTTAGTCATCATCTTAAAGGCATAAGCGTTGTTGTAAGATCCCATGGCACAAGTGTGAGATGCTGCTGTTCTGCCTTGCATGCCATTAAAGTATGTCAATGCTGCAATGGATTCGACAAAACGGGATTGCTCATCATCAGTCTCATCACAATGAAAATCTAATAACTTGTCATACTTTTGCGCAAGAGCAAAGCCTGTTTGTACAGACTTGATACCATCTTCACGAGTGAACTCAAAATGAGGAATGCCACCAACTACATCAGCACCCATCTTTAGAGCTTCTTCAACTAATTTATCGCCGTTTTTATAGGCAAAATAACCTTCTTGAGGAAAAGCTACAAGCTGAATATCCATGTAGTCTTTTACTTGCTCTTTAATCTCTAACATGGCTTTGAGTGCTGTAAAATTAGGTTCGGTTACATCAATATGAGTTCTTACATATTGCACACCGTGTGAAATTTGCATCTTGATGGCTTTATAAGCACGAGCTTTAATCTCCTCAATGGTTAACTTATCTTTTGCTCCTGACCAGTTATCAATGGCCTCAAATAAAGTACCAGATTTGGTCTTGGTAGTAGGTAGAGAAGCTGTAAACACATAATCTAAATGAATATGAGCATCAGCAAAAGGAGGTAGCACTAATTTACCCTCTAAATCTACAACAGTTGCGCCTTTGATATCTTCAATATAAGTTGCAATCTTTTCAAACTTACCATCGTCTGCTACAAGAATTGATACAAGATCTTGTCTATCTATAAGTTTTGCATTTTTATAAAGTGTAGCCATTTTTTATAAACCTTACTTTTAATCTTTTTGTCTTGATTCTACAAACTCTTTTATTGCATACATGCCTAAAGTTAGGATGATTAAGAAGGTCGCAGCCACAGCGATAGTAGGATCGATCGTAGCTCGTAAATTCTCCCACATCATCATAGGTAGAGTCTTAGTATTAGCACCTGATACAAAGATGGTTACTACCACCTCATCAAGTGATGTCACAAACGATAGTAATGCAGCTGTAATTAGGGAGTTTTTAACAGTTGGAACAGTTACTTTGAAAAAAGTTCCTATAGGAGTTGATCCCATGGACATAGCAGCAAGCTCTAAATTAGTATCAAAGCGAGCTAGTGCTGAGGACATGGTTAAAAACACCATTGGGATTGCAAGTAAACTATGTGCCATTACAAGACCTAAAATGGTGTTGTTAAGTCCGATCTTTGCAAAGGAAGCATACAAAGCAACACCTGTGATAACCACCGGAACAATCATTGGAGTTAACATTAAGTTTAAAAATAAGTTCTTACCTTTAAACTGTAATTTGTTAACAGCTAAAGCAGCTAGTGTGCCAATAAAGGTTGCAAAGATTGCAACTAAAATTGCAATAAGTAAGCTACGCTCTAAAGATTCAACCCATTGCTCATTTTCAAAGAACTTTTCATACCACTTTAAAGAGAACTCTTTTATAGGATAGATAAAGTAGTTTAAAGATGTAAAAGATTGCGGAATAATCACTAATGCAGGAGCGATGATGATTACTAGTAGCAAAAATACTAAAAAGTACAACATATAAACTCCTAAGCTTGTTTTACAAAGATGTTGCCCGTGAACTTAAAGGCAATGGCTATGATTAAGTACACAATGACTAATAGTTCGACTGATAGTGCTGATGCTAAACCCCAGTTAAAGTTGTTCATGCTGATCTCAATTAAGTTTGATAGCATCATATTGTCAGGTCCACCTAATAAAGCTGGCGCAATATAAAAGCCTAGGGACAACACGAATACCATGATAGAGCCTGAGAGCATGCCTGATTTTGATAAAGGTAAAAACACATGCAAGAAGCCGTATAACTTAGTGCTCCCCATGATGCTTGAGGCTAACAATAAGTTCTTATCAATTTGCATCATGGTGTTTTGTAAGCTCAGGAACATAAATGGAATAAGAATATGCACTAAAGAGATGGTAACAGCCAAATCTGTGTATAAAAGCCTAGCTGGCTCTTTTACAAAACCTACAAACATTAAAGCCTGATTTACAATACCGTTGTTTTGTAAAATGATTTGCCAAGCAAAAATACGTACTAGCATGGAAACCCAATAAGGAATTAGTACTCCTGCAGTAATTAAGGTTCTAACTTTCTTACTTTTGGCATTAACACTCAAATATGCCATAGGGTAGGCAAGTACTAAACACACAATAGTTACAATAAAAGCAATCTTAATAGTGCTGTATAACACTGATAAGTACAGTGGTTGTGTTAGAGCTTTAATGTAAAAATCAAAAGTAAAACCATCTTTTGAGGTAAAACTTTTAGCGATGATATCTAAAAGTGGATATCCCATGGTAAGGATTACATATAAAAGTGGCAGTATTAAAAGTAACCACTTAGCGCTATCCCAAGAGCCTAATTTAAAGGTAGTAGATGAAGTCATTACATACATCCTCTAAAAGGTGGTGTTACCACCACCTTTAATATTTATTATTTTTCAAGTAACCAAGCATCGAATCTTTCAACAACTTTTGTTAAATTCTCAGCCCAATACTCATTGTTGATGTAGAACTCGTTCTTAATTTGCTCTTCAGACTGACCAATACGTTCAATTTGCTCTTTAGTTAAAAGCTTTACAGCATCTGGGTTAGTTGAACCGTATGGGATTTGTGAGGAGAAAGCTGCTTGCTGTTTAGCACTTGAGATAAAGTTAATAAACTTCATAGCATTTTCTTTGTTAGGAGCACCCTTTGGAACTACCCAACCTGCAGCAATACGCATACCTTGATTGTATTCAATGGCTACAGGAGAGCCGTCGTCTTTAGCATTTAAAATACGACCTGACCAGGCTAAAGCTAAATCGGCCTCACCGGTAGCTAGCATCTGAGAGGGTTGTGCGCCTTTAGTCCACCACACAATAGAATCTTTTATGGTATCAAGCTTTGCAAAGGCTCTATCTAAATCTAATGGATACAACTTATCCATTGGTACGCCATCAGCTAATAGGGCAGACTCAAGTACAGTTACAGGGTATTGCCAAATAGCTCTTTTCCCAGGGAATTTTTGAGTATCATAAAACTCAGCCCATGTAGTAGGTGCAGGAGTTGATTTGTATTTATCCACGTTGTATGAAATTACAGAGTCATAAACCTCAGCACCAACTACATACTCAAGCTCAACATCTTTATCTAATTTCTCTTTTACAACGTTGTAATCGATCTTCTCCAGATAACCTTTTTGACCTGCATACACACCCCAGTAAGCGTCACAATTCATAACATCCCACTCAGTGGTGCCATTTTCTACCATAGCAATTAGCTTTGCATAATCTGATGGAGTTACAACGGTTACCTTAATACCAGTTTCCTTCTCAAAAGGTTTAATGTTCTGTGTAATACGAGCATCGGTATTAGTTCCACCCCAGTCTACGAATACTAGTGAACCATTATCAGCTGAATTTTGAGTCTGTTCTGCTTTTTTGTCATCACTGCAACCACAAGTAAAAGCTGCAAGTAAAGAGGTAACAAGTAGTGTTTTACAAAAAGTCTTCATGATTTTCTCCTATTAGCTATATAAGATTGCAGTGTGTTTTGCATCAAAACAGAACTTCACATTCTTCTCTAAATCCAATTGTCTGTACTCTCTAACATCTATAGTTACGTTTAAACTTAAAGTTCCTACCTGAGCTTTAGCTTTAACGTATTGTCCTAAATAAATGCTTTCTGATACTTTTGCCTCAAAGGTGTTGTCGTACTGTACACCTTCCTTTGCAATATGAATTGCCTCAGGACGTAGAGCAAAAAATGGATTTACATCATCACTTTTAATTTCTTTAGTTAAAGCTTCAATTACACATGGACCATTAGTTAAAGGTGAGTTTCCTAAAACTTTAGTTTCCTCTCCGCTGTCATGGTAGGTAACATCATTTAAAGGAATGATGTTAGTAGTACCCATAAACTCAGCTACAAATCTGTTAGCTGGATGTTCATAAATATTTTGTGGAGTATCAAATTGCTGGATCTTGCCAGAGCTTACGATACAAATTTTATCTGACATAGAAAAAGCTTCTTCTTGATCGTGAGTTACTGAGATGGTAGTCATACCTAGCTCATGGGTAATTCTCTTGATCTCAAATTGCATATCATGACGTAAGTTTTTATCTAAGGCTCCAAGAGGCTCATCTAGCAATAACAATGGCGGATTGTAGATAATGGCTCGAGCTAGAGCTACACGCTGTTGTTGACCACCTGATAGTTGTCTTGGATATCTGTTTTCTAAGCCTGTAAGTTTAATCAAAGAGATCATTTGCTTTACTTTGGTATCAATCTCTTCTTTTTTAAGCTTTCTAAGCTTCAATGGATAAGCAATATTCTGTGCGACTGTTAAGTGAGGAAATAGGGCATAATTTTGGAAAAGCATGCCAATGTTTCTTTTAAAACAAGGAATGGTAGCCACATCTTTTTTGTTGATAAAGATCTTACCGTCAGAGCAACGTTCAAATCCTGCAATTACTTTTAATAGAGTGGTTTTACCAGATCCAGATGATCCTAAGATAGATACAAACTCACCAGGTTTGCAGGTTAAGTTAATATCCTCTAGAGCTTTAAATGCACCGTAATATTTAGACACATTTTGAACGCTTAGTTCCTGACCTATGCCCATATTATTCTCCGTAATTTTTATCTTTATTTTTCTGAAGATGAGTTAGTTTTAACAAGAAAAAATTTAAAGTAAAAATTATGAATACTAATGGTGCGCCCAAATTTGTTATGTTTTAATTTTGTGCGTTATTTAAAAAATATTTGTAAAATCAAAATGTTAATATAAAAACAAGATATAAGAATACTTAATGAATTTAGAAGAAGTGATTATCAAAAAATCTATTACTTTAGATTTTAAGTAGGCTTGCGAGGCTTTAAAATCGCATCTTTAATTTATTTAATATTGATTCACGAAGAATTTTAAAAAATATATTAACCTTTAAAATGCTTAATTTTGGGGCATTTTTTTTACATTAAATATAAACTTTTTAATCTGCGTCAAAATTTTTGAGTATAAATTTGAGAAAATAATATTTATATTCTACATTCTACGATTCGAAAAAATTTGTGAGCAAATATGAAAGCGTTAAATCTATTACTAGTATTAGGTGTTTCAAGTGTTTGTGCATGTACAAATGTAGCCTCAATTGAAGGAAAGTGGGTGGAGCCAATTCCAGGACAAGAGCCTAATATGCAGGGCTTTGAATTGCTAAAAGGTGGTGAGGCTCGTTCGATTAACATGGAAACCTTAAAGTACAAAAAGTGGTCTGTTGAGGAAAATAAGATTAATTTTACTGTTGAATCCATTGGTAATGGACAATCATTCACCTTTGATGATACATATATCATAAAAAAACTTGATGAGAATTCTTTAGAGTTATCAAATGATGAGAATTCTTTTGTATATCAAAGACAAAAGTAGACTTGTAAGAAAATTTGATTTTTAAATTGAGAGTGAAATAATTTTATTTAGCCTAAGCAAAATAGCTTAGGCTTAAGTGAAGAGAATTTAGTCTTTTTGTAAAATATAACAAGGCTTATATTCGCGCTGAGAGAGTAAAATACGCTTTTGCTCTATAAAGTCGTTGAGTAATTGTTCCATACCTTCAACAATATCAGCATCTCCATGCAAGATGAAAGGACCTTCTTGAGCTACCATTTTGATACCTTGTTCCTTAACATTACCTGTAACAATACCAGAGAATGCGGCTCTAAGATTAGAGGCGAGTTTCCATGGCTCTTGATTGCGATGGAGATCTAATGAAGCCATAGTCTCGTGATTTACTGTGACAGGTTTTTGTAACTCTTCTGGGATTTTTAAAGTCCAATTGAAGCAATAAGAATCATGAATAATTGTACGGTGATCATGTACTGTATCTAAATTCTTTTTCACCTCAGTAGCCACAGCTTTAGGATCATTGATGATGAGTTTATACATACGTGTTATATCCTCACCAAAACATTTAATTAAAAAATTCTCTAAAGCTGCAAAGTAGGGACGAGACTCTTCATTACCAGTTAAAATTACCGGCATAACAGAGCGACGATTTTCTTCCATAAGTTTGATACTTAGAATAAATAGTAATTCTTCAGCAGTACCTGGACCACCAGGAAATACAATCAGTACATGACCTAAGCGGACAAAAGCCTCTAAACGCTTTTCAATGTCAGGTAAAATTACAAGATCAGAGACCATGGAATTAGGTGGTTCAGCGGCAATAATTGAAGGCTCAGTAAGACCAATTAAGCGGCATTTATGGCTTGCACATTGTTGTGAGTGGCCGACCATGCTGCCTTTCATTGGGGCTTCCATGATACCAGGGCCACAACCGGTGCAAATATCAATTTTGCGTAAGCCAAGTTCAATACCCACATCATAAGCATAGTCATACTCTTTGCGAGAAATTGAGTGTCCTCCCCAACATACAGCAAGGTTAGGTTTAGTACCAGGCTCCATAACCTCAGCATTACGTAAGAGCATGAAGATATTATTTGTAATAAATTCACCTTCAGATTCGTAATTATCTCTGACGGCCTTAATAAAGCTATCTTTATAAACTTTTATCTGGACTAAATCGCGTAAAACAGCGTAAAGGTGATTACGTAAAGTTTTAACTATAAGACCATCAACAATAGCTGATTCAGGAGGATTGATAAGCTCAATTTTAAGTCCACGTTCATTACGCAGGACATTAATCTCAAAATTTTCGTAATTATCTAAAAGCTCTTTTGAATTATCAGTAAGATTGCCGCTGTTAAGGACTGCTAATGAACAGTTGCGATAGAGCTCATAGAGCTTGCCTCTGGAGCTTAGGGAAATACTATTAGCCTCATTTTGTGTTAATAGGGCCATCATGCCAGAGGGCCAGACCTCTTTAATACTCATGTAAACTCCTAATTTTATATTTTGTATCTATACAAAATATAGGACAAAAAAACTTAAAGTCTAGATAAATTAACGAGTTAAAGATATTTGTTAAAGAGGTAACTTATAACCAAAATAATACGTGTTCTGCGAAGCACAGAAGCCGAAGTCGGG
>URKL01000075.1 GCA_900548485.1 uncultured Succinatimonas sp. | reverse complement strand
AGGTGCAGGATACCATATTATCCAATCTAAAATTGCCATAGGCTCAGGGGGCTTATATGGCAAAGGCTGGCTTCAAGGAAGTCAATCTCAATTAGATTTTCTCCCAGAACCTCATACTGATTTTATCTTTGCTGTTTTAGCTGAGGAGACTGGTTTAGTTGGCTTTTTAATTTTAATAGCTATCTACACCTTTATTATCGGCAGATGTATTTATATTACCTTAAACGCCAATTCAAGTTTTAGTAGAATCCTATGTGGGGCTTTTACTTTTACCTTTGTATTCTATATATTTGTAAATATCGGTATGGTAAGTGGCATTTTACCCGTAGTTGGCGTGCCTCTACCTTTAATTAGCTATGGAGGTACCGCTATGATTACCTTAACTGTTTGTTTTGGTATCATAATGTCGATCCATACACATAAAAAAAACACATTTTTTAGAAAAAGCTAAATTACATCAGTGCTATAAAATTAAGCTTTGAGCCTTTAGGTCATATATAGCTTACAAATTGTAAAAATAAAAAGGAGGATGCTTCAATTTACTTTGACTAAATTGAGGTAAATCTATGAAATGCTTTACTAGCTGTTTAACCTTATCTGCGCTTTTAGTTTTAAGCGCTCCCGCAATGGCAGATCCTGTAGATCTAAAGGAATTGGCCACCTATGCAAAAGTTAGTGAAACTAGCCTCAATGAGGCTTTAAAACTGGCTCAATTACAGCCTAAAATTATTGCTACTATGACAAAACCCTCTGAGGCCAAACCTTGGTGGCAATATCGTAAAATCTTTATTACCACCTCTCGCATCAAAGCTGCGGTTAATTTTTATAAAAAGTATGAAAAACAGTTAAATCAGGCCTCTAAGACTTATGGTGTTCCACAAGAAATTATTTGTGCTATCTTAGGAGTGGAAACTTATTTTGGCCGTAATATGGGCTCTTGGCGGGTTTTAGATGCTTTATATACCCTAGGTTTTCATTATCCTAAAAGACAAAGCTATTTTTCTAAAGAATTTGCTAACTTTGTAGCTCTGTGTTTACGTGAAAGCTGGGATATTACTACAGTCTATGGCTCATATGCAGGAGCTATGGGTATGGGACAATTTATGCCTAGTTCTTATTTAAATTATGCTATTGATTTTGATAAGGACGGACATATCAATCTCTTTAACGATCCTGATGACGCTATAGGCTCTGTGGCAAATTATTTTAAAGCTCATGGCTGGAGTGCAGGACGGGGTATTTATTATCCTGTACATATTCATAATGCTGATGCTCAACAGCTTATGGACTTAAACTGGAAATTAACTCCAGAGATTTTATATAAATCAGGAGCTACCACTAAGGTAAATTTAAGTGCCGATCAGAATATTCGTTTATTCTCTTTTGCCCTTGAAGATGGTAGCACCTCCTATGCTGTAGGACTTAATAATTTCAAAACTATTATGCGCTATAACACTAGCCCCTTATACGCTCGTGCAGTTTACGAGTTAGCTGAGTTTATACGCATGGAATTTATCAAACAAAAAAGCGCAGGTGGCATTGAAATCCATCCGCAAGGACGTCAACCGTGATTAAAAAAGGCACTCTCTTTGTTTTAGCAAGCATAATGTCTGTATGTGTCATTGTTCAAGGCTGTTCCTCTACAGGTTCATCGTCTACGTCTAAATATAGTGGAGCTTATACTTATGGTACCGGTCCTAATAACACAAGACCTAAGCCGCAAACTGAAAAAGTAAATCTAAATGGTGTAAGTGGCTCTACTATTCGCTATGAGGTACAAAAGAGTAATGGTACCAACAAGGATTATACTGTTTTAGGACAAAACTATCAGGTTTGGCGAGGTACACGTTCATATATTGAAGAAGGAACCGCCTCTTGGTATGGGCCTGGCTTTCATGGCAAAAAAACTTCCTTAGGCGAAGTCTATAATCAAAGAGGTTATAGTGCCGCCCACAAAAATCTACCATTGCCTTGTTACCTTTTAGTTACAAACCTACAAAATGGTAAAAAAATCATTGTTAGAGTCAATGACAGAGGCCCTTTCCATGGTAATCGTATCTTAGATTTATCTGAAGGTGCTGCCAAGTATTTAAATATCACCGGAAAAGGTACAGCTAAAGTTAGAGTTGAGCTTATTGACGTACAAAGAGGAAATATCCTAGCTAACGCTACAGGTATTCCTAAACAAAATATAGCGATTGCGTCTAATACTGTAAAAAACAATAGTCATGGCGTAAACTATACAAGCACAAAATCCAATCGCGACTATGTCCAATTAGTTTCAAATAAAGACTATTCTAAGGCTTTAGAATTGATGCATTATGTAAAAAACAAGGTCAACTACCCCGTCTTTGTCATGCAAGAAGGCAGTCTCAATCGAGTTTTAGTTGGTCCTTTAGCTTCAGCTGAAATTGATGATGCACTAAATTCTCTAAAAGATTTGGGCTTTGCCGATTGTTTTACTAAAAAGTTTTAAAGGTTATTACTTATAAATGTATAAATTAATCAAAGGACTATTCTTAGGTTTAATTTTTTCCTCATGCCTAGCTTATGCAGCTGATGAGTCTATTCCTGATCCTTTTGCTCAAGTTAGAGCTAATCAACAAACCCAAGCCTCAGGTTCTGCCGCGACCTTAGCTCCCAATCAGCCCTCTCCAATTGTAATTCCAGAGCCCCCGACATTTGAGGCTCAAGCTTGGGTATTGATGGATTATTATTCAGGCCGTGTCATCACAGAAAAAAATAGCCAAGATCGTATCTGGCCTGCTTCTTTAACTAAGATGATGACTTCCTATGTAATCGGTATGGAACTTAAAGCAGGTAGATTACATATGGATGATGACGTAGTCATTACTGAAGATGCCTGGTCAAAACGTTATAGTGATTCCTCAAAGATGTTTATTGAGGTTGGCAAAACTATTAAGGTAGGCGATCTGGTAAAAGGCATCATTATTCAATCAGGTAATGATGCTTGTGTTGCTATGGCTATTCATTTAGCCGGCACTCAAGAAGGCTTTGTCAGTGTCATGAATACTTATGCACAAAAATTAGGACTTAGAAATACTCATTTTGCTAATGTGCATGGTCTTTTTGATGAGGAAAACTATTCTACCGCTTATGATATGGCACTTTTAGGTAGAGCTTTAATTCGCGATCTTCCTGAGGAATATGCTATCTACAGCCAAAAGGAATTTACCTTTAATGGCATTAAGCAAATCAATCGTAATCGCCTGCTTTGGGATACCTCCATGCATGTTGATGGCATTAAGACTGGCCACTTATCTCAAGTAGGTTATAACTTAGTCGCCTCAGCTTTAGAAGGATCTTCACGTCTTATTGCCTCAGTAATCGGAGCCCAATCTGAAAAATCAAGGGCCTCTTATTGTAAGGCCTTATTGAGCTATGGTTTCCGCTATTTTGAGCAATATACTCCATATAAGGCAGGTATTTCTCTTTTAGAGCGTACGGTAAGAATGGGTAATCAGAACTCCGTTAAATTAGGTTTACGCAACGATTTAAGTTTACTTATCCCGCGTGGTCGTCAAGATAAGCTTAAAATTAGCTATCGCCTAACCCAATCTACCTTTGTAGCACCAATTAAAGCCGGAACTCCTTTAGGTGTCATTGATGTCAAATTAGACGATACTGTTCTAAGCTCCGCTCCTTTAGTTGCACTTGAAAATATCGCTGAGGGTAGTTTCTTTGATAAAGCCTGGGATCGCATTGTAATGTTCTTTATCTCAGACAATAAAGCTGATAATCAAGGAGCATAATAAATGTCAGACGCTTATCAAAAACTTGAAAAACTAATCGACTTTCCGTCCACAATCGATTTTAGAATCATCGTGGTAGCAAGTGTAGCAGATGCTCTTTTGCAAATTGAAAATGTCTGCAATAGCATTGAAAATAATAGTGTAAAAAAATCTACTGTACCTGCACGCAAAAGCCGTAATGGCCAGTATATTTCCTATACTGTACCAGTCACAATTAAGTCTCCAGCTCATTTACAAGCTGTATATGAAAAGGTTGGAGCTTTAGACTGTGTTAAACATATTATCTAGGGTTAATAAGTGAGAAAACACCATGAGCGAGAGGAGATTTTCGGACACGATCTCTCCTCTTTTATGAAGATCTTAAGTTACTTATTTATAGTAGCAATTTTAATCTTCTCCCTCTTTGTTATGTTGTCATTGTTTAGGATTTCAAGCTATAGCTTTAAAACCTATGACAATATTGAGGATATTCCACATCACAAAGTAGGCCTGCTCTTAGGTACTTCTCCTAAAGAAAGCTCGGGACAGCCTAATGATTACTTTACCTACAGGATCTTAGCTGCAGTTGAGCTTTATAACGCTCATAAAATCGACTATATCTTAGTTTCTGGAGATAATCGCCACGAGTCTTATAACGAACCTAGGCATATGCAAAGAGCTTTGATTAAATCAGGTGTCGATCCTAAACATATAGTCTTCGATTTTGCTGGGATCAGTACCTTAGATAGTGTTATTCGTGCAAATAAAGTTTTTCTACAGCAAAACTTTACTATTATTTCGCAAGAATTCCATAATGAGCGAGCCTTATTCATTGCTGACAATAATGGCATCAATGCTGTAGGCTATAATGCCTTAACTCCTGATTATGGATTCTTTTCAAAAGTTGCCATTCGAGAGCTCTTTGCGCGTATCAAATGCATTATGGACGTTTACTTTTTAAACACCCAACCTCATTTCTTAGGTGATCCTATTACTATAGGCTCAGCCCCTATGCCCAAGGAAATCTCTAATAAACCTAGGATTAGAACTTCTAAAATAAAAAGAGCTACTGATAATGCGCAAACTCTAAAAGAGATTTTAGAACTTGAAAATTTAAAGCTTATAGCTAAAAAACCGACTAATAGCGCTCGCTATCAGCTGACTTTAGAGCAAATGTCAGATAGCAGTAAAGATTTATCTACAAGCCATGAAGATGAGCTCTTACAGGCACAATTCTTTGCTGAGGAACAAAATCAAGCTTTAGAGGACTCTAAAGAGGTTGCTGCTGAAAGTCTTTCAAACGGCGATAAAACCTATATCGACCCTCAAAAAAATACCCAAGAAAACAGACCACAAAATCAACGTCGTGCCCGTACAGATATAAAAAATTTTTATGGTGATCCTTGGGACTATTGGTAATTCCTAAAAATTTACCTCCACCTTTGAAGGTGGAGGCTAAGTCTCAATTAGATCTGTAAATATTGCATAGCATTAAGAGGCTCTTCTTCTTGCTCAAGACCATCTCTAAATGCAATAAAATCCTTCTCTATCTCATCTTGAAGTTGAAGCAATTGCGCAGATAATTTATCTGCAAGTATGACCACGGCATTAAGATTTGCGACAAAATCATCTGGACTTTGATTGTAAATATTGATGATATAGTTTAAACCGATTTTATTGTGAATTTCATCATAGCTTAAGCTTCCTCCTGAAGTTTCACTATAAAGGAAATTAGCCATGAGCAAGTGCTTTAAAACTTTTTCATCGTTATATCCTTTTAAAGCACCAATCTCAATATAAACCAGAAAGCTTTGCGAACTCTCTTTAAAGCTTAGTAAGAGAGAGCGCTCTTCATAACTCAAACTCAAAAAGCCATGTTCATCAAGTTTAAGATCCATACCTAAACTCTCTGAGAGTTTTTGCATATAACTTTGATCTAAGGCCATAGAGTTCTCTCCTACTGTCTATTCATAGTAAATTTAGTACATTCATTAGTACCATCAGGGTAAATTAAATATTGCTGACGTAAAACTAAAGGTGCTTTTTCATCAGAATGCGAATCAATTACCACAACACCATCATCTCTTTGTGTAGCTATAGTTTCAAAGTTTCCATGCTCATCTAACATCGTACCTGCAAATAAAGTACTATACATGCGTGGCATAACCATTGATGCCTGTGAAAAAGCCTGCAAAACTCTCGCAAATTGAGCATAGCTTTGAGTCATAGTTCCAACTTTATGCATAATTACATTAAATTCTGGATTTTGCGGATTGTTTTCTCTATCTGGAATATCGTGAGGCTTAATACTCATATCAAAACCAGAAACTCCTTTAAACACTAAGGTCGAATCCTTATTTTGACGCCTAAAATCAACTGTCAAACCAAAAGCATTATTTTCATTATAATCTGCAAGCGAACTTAAACTCATATCTTGATGAATATGGGATAAATCTAATATAGCTCTAGGATTTAAAAGATCTAAAGCTTTGCGTGGACTTATACCTAAGGACATATTCACAGGATAAATACCTTCGAAAACAGCATTTATAACATTAGGGTTTGCCTTTTTATATAAAGTCTCATAGCGTGAGCGATAATCGTTTAACAAGATCTCGCCGAAGTTTGCAACCGAATCATATCCTCGTGGAGCTCTCTTGCCTAGAATTAATTTATAAAGATCGCTATGACTAAGCTCCTCAATATCTTGAGATTGCATATAATCTAAAATTTCATGACTACTATTAGCTATTAATTTTGAAACTAAAAATAGATCGCGATGATTTCCTGCCGACATTTTTATATCGGAGATAAGCGATGCCATAAAGTTCCACTCTTCACGAGTTAAAGGAGGTACTTGTGCACTTAAAGCCTCATTGGTTTCAGATATAACTTCTGAGCCTGCAATTAAACTTAATGCATGCATTGCTCCTAAGACTCCACCTGAAACCTCACTTGCATGTTCAACTCCCTTGTTATAGTACAAAGGCTCAACCGCAGAATTGCCATTTACAAAAACATCGCAAGCTTGACGTATACAATTCATTGCAGCTACATTTATAAACAAAGTTTGATAAGCTCGCTCATTGATACCCTCAATGGTAGTCGTCCACATCATAGCTCCAGCCACATTACGAGCATTATCAGAACTTAAATTTTCTAAAACACGTGCAGCTTCTTCATTTGAAAGTGCCCCAGATTCCAGCGCCATATTGATAACAAAACGCATGGCACTCTCTTGTCCTTGATAAGCACGTCCAGGAGCATTGAGCACAGTTTTTAATTTATCGGTAAGATTACATAATAATTCAATCATCTTACCCTCTGTTAAAAGAGGAGTTGCTAATGCTTTTAAAGTATTACTTAAATTAGTATTTATAAAAGCAGAAGTCATTTTAGTAATCGCTTCTGCGTCACGTATAGGGCCTGACATCAGTGCGATCTTCATGTAATCCTTTTCTTCAGGGCTAAATGGACGTTCTATATTGTCAATCCCAGTATGCACAAATCTTGGATCATCAATAGCTTTAACTGCATTGCTAAGAACCTCTAAATCTTCAGAAATAGAGCTATAAATAACCTCACGTAAGGCAAGCGGATCTACACTATTTCCTTTTTCAGTTTCTCCATTGCAATATGCATTAGCTTGATTACGAGCTTTAAGAGCAAAAGCCGAGATATCGATATCTTCAAGTACTAAATTATCCAAATGTTTGTCTGCTTGAACCTGCAAAAACAGTTCTCTAAACTCAGAACTTATAGGGGGGTTCTCAGATCCATCCTCAGGCATTAAACCATCTAAAAGCGCTTTAGCCATACCCTGATTGGCATCAAAAAGCTTAGAATTGGCGATATTAGCATTAGAAAACACATGCTTTGGCGGAAGATTTATATTAAAACTAGAGGCAAAATCGCGACTGGAATCTAAAAACCACTCTGCTTTAATATTTTTTCTAAAATTATTCTCAATAAAACGATCTACACTCAAATCTGTACCGTCTAATTTGTAATTGCTTTGTTGTAGACCATCAAGCTTTGAGCTCACCGCACGTCCATAAGACTCAAGAACATTACAAATATTTAAAGCTTTATCAGCACACTTTAAAGAGTCTGGTGTAGGGTTTTGTTTACAATTTTGCGCTAAGCTATGCAAATTACTAGCTAATTCACCAAATTTGGTTTTAGCGCGATACATGATCTCAGAAAACATCATTCCTTCAACCCCACGACGGGCTAAAATGATCTCTAAGGTATTATTTAAAAGCTGTTGTGCCTTTTGAGGATTTTTAGGCATAGTTTTAGCAAAACTTTCTAACTTTGCTAAAAAGTCAGAATTTAACTCTACAGAATCATTTAACAAAGGCTCTATGACTTTATCCCCACCTAAAATA
>URKL01000074.1 GCA_900548485.1 uncultured Succinatimonas sp. | reverse complement strand
AGTAATCACTGATAATGATTTATTATAATCATATTTGTGAAATAGCTCGCAGATCGGAGAATTATGCTTTTCTATAATCATCGTTAAGTTGAAGCTTAACCTTAGAAGCACTTATTTGGAGAGCCCTTTATGATAAAACATTCAATGACAAAATTAGCAACTTTGGTATTTATAACAACAGCAGCATTATCTTCTGCAAATGCTTTTGCTAAAGATAATATTATGCTCGCATATGCAGATCCTGAGGATTCTGTTTTTGGTAAAGCTGCTATTGCATTTGCTGAAAAATTATCAGAAGTTTCTGGTGGAGAGATGTCTGTCACCCCGTTTCCGAATGGTACTTTAGGAGCTATTTCCGAGATTCCTGCTATGTTACAACAGGGAGCTTGTGATGCAACTTTAATTGTAACTTCTTCATTAGTTGATTTATGCCCGCAGATGGGTGTATTTGATTTGCCTTTTTTATTTGCTGACTATGACGATGCTTATAAAGCTGTTTATGGTAATGCTGGCGAGTTTTTAAAAGCTAAATTAGAAGAACAAAACATGGTTATCAGTGATTGGTTAACCATGGGTTTTAGAGAAGTCACATCAAACAAACCAATTAGATCTTTATCCGACTTTAAAGGTGTAAAGATTCGTACTCAATCAAATGAGATCCATCAGGATATTTTCTCTGCTTTGGGTGCATCTCCAACCATTATTAGTTTTTCTGAATTATATACAGCCCTAGAGCAGGGTACAGTGGATGCTCAAGAAAACCCATTTGTAAATATTTATAATAATACTTACTATGATGTTCAAAAATATCTAATTGAAACTAATCATGTTTTCCAAGTTGCAGCATTAGTATTTTCAAAAACAGCAATGGATGAATTCACTCCGGAGCAAAAACAATGGATAGCTGAAGCTTCTAAATATGCTTCTGATGTCGAGTGGAAGGTAACTCAAGAAGATAATGAGAAGGCTAAACAAGGTGCTATTGAAAAAGGCATGGATTTTATTAAGCTTGATCGTCAAGAATTGTTAGATTCAACAAAGAGTGTTTACGATAAGTATCGTAATGATTTTGATGAAATATTAAAACTTATGGGGAAATAAATCTCTTTTATTTTAATTCGAGATAGTTAGGGCAATATTTGCCCTAACTGTGATCTTGTTTAAAAGATAGGTCTTTTATGTTATTAGCTGTATATAACAAGTTAGTTGTTTTAAGCAATGCTCTATTTAGAATTGAAAAAATTCTTTTAATGATAGCTGTATTTGTTGTAGCAACCCTAAATTTTATAAATGTTTGTTTAAGATATTTGGCATCTTATAGTCTTAATTATTGTGAAACTTTGAGTGTAGTTTTGTTTATGTTCATTGTTGTTTTAGGCGCAAATATTGCGGTTAAAGCAGATAATGAAATAAAAATTGAGATTTTTAGGTTCAAATCACCAAAGGCTGATTTAACTTTAAAAATTTTAATCGACCTAATAACTATCTTCACCATAATTTTGTGTCTCAAAGGTGTATCAGACACAATTTTTGCTGTAATGAAAAATAAGCAGCGCTTAACCCCTTTACCTTTATATACCTATCACGTGTATATCGTTATGCTAGTCGGTTTTGGCTTAGTGTTACTTGATAGATTGATTTTAGCTTTAAAGCATGTACTTAATGTTTTTGGAATAAAAACTAGCAGGGGAGTCTCCTTATCATGAGTCCTGTAGTAATTTTATTGGTTTTATTTGCGGTCACTTTAATAATGGGTGTACCGTTTGTTTGGAGTTTAACATTCTCCTGTTTAGTAACCATGTGTCTTGTTGGAAACTTTCCAATGATGACCTTGATGCAAAAAATGTATAACGGAGGAGCTCGTTATACGTTATTAGCAATTTTTTTCTTTATGTTGGCAGGAGCAATCATGCAACATGGAGGAATATCGTCGCGGCTTGTTAATTTTTCAAAAGCACTTTTAGGCCATGTTAGTGGTGGTTTATCAATTGTTGTTTTAGCTGTTTGTATGATGTTCGCAGCTTTATCTGGCTCTTCAATTGCAACTACAGCCGCTATTGGTGGCATGCTTTATCCTGAACTTGTAAAAGCAAAATATCCAAAAGGATATTCTGCAGCTTTGCCTGTTGCAGGTGGTACTTTAGGTATCATTATTCCTCCTTCAATTGTATTCGTAGTTTATGGCGCTATTACAGGAACTTCTATTTCCAAGTTATTATTATCTGGTGTAGTTCCTGGCATTATGGCTGGTTTATTTATGATTTTATATGCATGGATTTATGCACGTAAAAATAAAATTGCTAAGTCTAATGAATTTTCTTGGAAGAATTTAGCAGTAGCTACTAAAGATGCAACCTGGGCGTTGTTGATGCCAATTATTATTTTAGGCGGTATTTATACTGGTATATTTACACCAACTGAGTCAGCAGCTGTTGCTGTTATCTATGGTATTTTTGTAGCAGGATTTATTCATAAGGAACTTAGTATAAGTAAGTTACGTGATATTGTTATAGATTCTGTAAAAGGCACAGCTAATATTTTAATGATCATTATGGGTGCTTCTTTATTTGGTTATGTATTAACCATTTATCAGGTGCCAACTATGTTCACAAATGCTGTTAGTGCATTTATCACTGGTAAATATTCTTTCTTATTATTCCTGAATATACTTCTTCTTATTTTAGGTATGTTTATGGATTCTGGAGCAGTAATTCTTATTTTAGCCCCATTGATTTACAGTATGGCTGTTGGTTATGGCATTGATCCTGTACATTTAGGTTGTGTTATCGTCTTCAATTTGGCTATAGGACAGGCAACACCTCCTTTTGGTAATTGTTTATTTGCCGCAATCCCTGCTACTGGACAAGGTATTATTGAGATTTCAAAGCATGTATTCCCATTCGTTTTGATTTTATTGGGTACTTTATTGCTTATTTCTTATGTGCCTTTCTTTGCAATGTGCATTCCAAACTTAATGTAGTAAGGAGTGAGCGCAAATGTATGATTACAAAATTGTGAATGGATTAGTATTTGATTCATTACAAGGCGTATTTAAACAAAATAATCTGTATATAAAAGATTCAATTGTTGAAGAAATCTCAGATATAGATCATGAAGCTAAATCGGTAATTGATGCTCAAGATAAATTTGTATGCCCAGGTTTTGTAGATGAACATTTACATTTAGATTATCAAGGAAGCTTGATAGGAGTTAATGGTGATACCGTATGTATTCCAAATGGAGTAACCACTGCCTGTGATGGTGGTACCTGCGGTGTCTCTAATTTTCCTCTTTTTTATAGATCTAATATTATTCGCTATGAAGCTGATACATATGCATATCTTAATGTATCAACTTTTGGAAACAAAAGTTTGTGTATTCATGAAGAAGACCATGACCCGTTAGATTTCCGTTTTGATTTAATTGAGAAATGTTTTGAAAAATATGGCGATGTTATTCGTGGTCTAAAAGTTAGAATGTGCCAAGGCACATTAGGTGATAGCTTAGGTCTAGCACCTTTGTTGGCAACTTTGGAAATAAGCGAAAAACTCAAACAAAAAGGATATCGTTGTCCGATAGTTGTTCATTATGATAATTTGCCAGCAAATGTAAAAGTTGATGATCTTTTCGGAGCTTTAAGAAAAGACGATATTATTGCACATGTTTTTCAAAATAAGCGAGAGACTATATTTGATAGCGATGGTCGCATAAAAAATTCTGTTATTTCAGCTCGAAATAGAGGTGTCATAATGGATGATTGTCATGGACGTGTTCATTGGACTATAAAACATCTAAAAAATGCTTTTAAACAAGAATTTTTCCCAGATATTATAAGTTCAGATGCGGTTCGGATTAGTGAATATGTTCGACCAGGATTCTCTCTTTTATATGCTCTAAACATGGATATAGCATGTGGAATGAGTTTTGAAAGGGCTCTACAAGCTGTAACAATAAATCCTGCTAAGGCTTTGGGGTTAGATAAAGTTGGAAAAATTTTTGAAGGCGGTATTGCAGACGTAACAATTATTGAAAAAATGAAGATAAAAACATCTTTATTTGATAATTGTGGCGATAGCATTGCTGTTGAAAATTTAGTAACTCCACTTTTGACTATGAAGTCTGGTCGTGTAGCATTTAGACAACTTTATTTTTAGTTTTTAATATTCTCCTTTGTATTTTCTTGCCTTTCCCCTTAATAATTTGAGGGGAATTTTTTTATTTTAAAAAAATTAAGATCGTTTTTTAGAATAATGACCTCTAAATTATCCAATAATGCTTTATTATTAAGAAAATTTAAATTTATGGAAATTTCATGAAAAAAAATATTTTCAAAGTTTTGATTGTTATTAGTTTAGGATCAATCTTCTTTCTTAACGGTTGTTCAGAGGAGAAGGTATCTCCTCAACAGACTAAAGTCACGCGTATTCAGGGTAAAACTATGGGAACCTTTTATGGTGCTATTGTTCCTGGTGGCTATGAAAAGGGAGAGGCTGAGCTTAGAAAGCTATGTGATGATACCTTCAATAATATTTCCAAGGTTATTTCAACTTTTGATCCTAAGGCAGAATTAGCTCTTTTTAATGAACATAAATCTACAGAACCTTATCATATTTCAAATTATTTAGCCCGAATCATTCAAGAGTGTGATCATCAGTCTAGACGTATTGATGGAGCTATGGATATTTCTGTAGGGCCTTTAGTAAATCTTTGGGGATTTGGTAAGGATAAGGCTAAACACAAAAGTCCCTCTGATGAGCAAATTGCGGAGGCTAAAAAATTAGTTGGTCTTAATAGCTATGAAGTGCGTAATACTCCAAATGGATCTTTGTTGATAAAAAAAGATCCTAATGTAAGGTTAGATTTGTCAACTGTAGGTGAGGGTTTAGGTGCAGATACTGTAGCTTCAATTTTAATGCAACAGGGAGTAAAGGATTTCTTTGTAAATGTAGCAGGGGCAAGTCGCTCTAGAGGTTTTAATCCTAAAGGGGAGTTATGGCGAATAGGCATTGAGGATCCTACCAATCCTGATCACAATGTCTTTGTTGCGGTATGTCCACGTAATCAAGCAATGTCTACAGCAGGTTCTTATAGAAATTTCTTTAAAGATGATAAATCAGGACAATTTTACTCGCACATAATTGATCCTTCTACAGGAAAGCCTGTAGATCATAAGACTATGTCGGTTACAGTCTTAGGAAGTTCAGCTTTTACTACAGATGCTTTAGATACAGGTTTATTAGTTTTAGGTGCTGACAAAGCTTTGGAGTGGGCTGATCAGCATCAAGTAGCCATATATACTATTGAATATAAAGATGGTAAGGCTGTAGGTCGTTATAGTAAGGCGTTTGAGCCCTATTTAAAATGTGATTTAAAACGTTAGTCTTGAAAAATAAAGGTTGAAATTTTTCAACCTTTATTTTTTCTTTGATTAAATTTCAATTAAGAAGATCAAAAATTTAACTCATCTCTCTTTTAAGTTCTAAGCGTTTTTCAATGCCGTTGTATAATCAAATATAAAGGCAGACTCTCCTTTTAAGGAAAGGTTTTAGGAGCATAGCGTCTTTAGGTAATAAATTCATTTATAAAAGCAGTTAAGCTTTAATTGGATCATTGGTTATCTATTTGATTGCTATAAATATAATCATTTTTATTATAAAAATTCGTATGCATATTCATATTCTTGGTATTTGTGGCACCTTTATGGGTGGCATTGCAATGTTAGCTAGACAAGCTGGCTTTAAGGTTACAGGTTCTGATCGTAATGTTTATCCTCCAATGAGTGATGAATTAAAACAAGCAGGTATTGAGATTATTTCTGGATTTGAGGCCGATCAGCTAGATATAAAACCTGATTTAGTTGTGGTTGGTAATGTTATGCGTAGAGGAATGGGCGTTATTGAGCGCATGCTTGATGAAAATATTCCTTATGTATCAGGACCGCAATGGCTAGAAGAGCATTATTTGACTAATAAAAAAGTTCTAGCTGTTGCAGGTACCCATGGTAAAACTACAACCTCTGCGATGTTAACTTGGATTTTAGAGTATGCTCATTTAAATCCAGGCTTTTTAATTGGCGGAATTCCTGGAAACTTTGGAATTTCTGCACGTAATACCGACAGTCCATATTTTGTAATTGAGGCTGATGAGTATGATTGCGCTTTTTTTGATAAGAGATCAAAATTTGTTCATTATCATCCACATTGTTTGATTATGAATAATCTTGAATATGATCATGCTGATATTTTTGATTCTATTTACGATATTCAAAAGCAGTTCCATCACTTAATTAGAACTGTTCCCTCAAAGGGCTTGATTGTGATGCCTTCTGATTGTCAAAATTTAGACGAAGTGATCTCTATGGGGCTTTGGACTCCTTGTGTACGTATTGGCAAAAATGGAACTTTAAGAGCAAAGCTTCTCAAGGCTGACGGTTCACATTTTGAAGTATGGCAAGATGATGAGTGTTTGGCAGAAGTGAACTTCAACTGTTGTGGAATCTATAATGTCCATAATGCTTTGATGGCGATACAGGCTGCTTTATATGCTGGAGTTGATGTTAAAACTGCAGCTTTAGCTTTAGGTGAATTTAAATTACCTAAACGTCGTTTAGAGCTTAGAGGTATAGTAAATGGAATAAGCGTGTATGATGATTTTGCTCATCATCCTACCGCAATTGCTCTAACTATAGCTGGTCTTAAGGCTCACCTAGGAGATAAAACCAAGATTATAGCTGTATTTGAGCCTCGATCTAATTCTATGAAATTAGGTGCTAACCATGAGCAATTAGCTGATGCTTTTAAGGAAGCTGATGAGACTTTTGTATATGATAATGGTCTTTTAAAATGGGATGTTAATGCTTTGTCTGCTCAAAGTGCTAAACCTTTATATGTAATTTCTGACTTTGATGCTTTACTTGACAAGATTACTGCTAGCAGTTCTGCAGGTAGTGCTATTTTAGTGATGAGCAATGGTAGCTTTAATGGCATTCATTCAAAGCTTTTAAATAAATTGTCATTGAAACTGAAAGAATAAAAGATTTAAAGAATAATTATAAAGAACACCTCCGTAAAGAGGTGTTCTTTAAAAATGTTATTGTTGGAACATTGCAGATATAGATTCTTCGTTGTTAATACGACGAATAGCCTCAGCTAACATTGGAGCTAAGGTTAAAGTACGGAATTTGTCTAATTCCATAAAGGCTTTAGTTGCAGGAATAGAATCAGAGACAACTAAGCAATCTAAAGCTGAGGCAGAAATATTTTTGTAAGCATCGCCTGAGAGAACAGGATGAGTGCCATAAGCTGTAACACTACGAGCTCCACGTTCCTTTAAGGCAGCAGCTGCTTTGCATAAGGTTCCACCGGTATCAATGATATCGTCAATAATAATGCAATCGCGATCTTGTACTTCACCAATAAGATTCATAACCTCAGAAACATTAGGGCGAGGACGACGCTTATCAATAATGGCAATATCGGCATTGTCTAAAAGCTTTGCAATTGCGCGAGCGCGAACAACTCCACCCATATCTGGAGATACTACGCAAGGTGTTGCAATATTTAAAGCTTTCATATCGTCAACGAAAATTTGTGAAGAGAAGCAGTTGTCTACCGGAACATCAAAGAAGCCCTGAATTTGTTCAGCGTGAAGATCAACAGTTAAAACACGATCAACACCTACAGATGAAAGGAAGTCAGCAACAACTTTAGCGGTAATAGGTACACGAGCTGAACGTAAGCGACGATCCTGACGAGCATAACCGAAATAAGGGATAACTGCAGTAATACGACCTGCGGAGGCACGACGTAAGGCATCGATCATAACGATCAATTCCATTAAATTATCATTAGTCGGAGCGCAGGTGGACTGAATTACGAAAATGTCGCAACCACGAACATTTTCATTGATTTGAACATGGATTTCGCCGTCACTGAAACGATCCACGGTAGCATTGCCAAGACGGGTATACAAACGAGCAGCAATTTTTTGTGCCAAGTCGGGAGTTGCATTCCCGGCAAATAGCTTCATATCAGCCATAAGATCTTTAGGTCCTGATGTATTCATTTGTGAATTGAGTCGATAGTGGTACTATCGAACGATGATGCGTGTTTATTGTAAACTTTTTGAACACGCTAATAAAGTAAATTTATTTTTGACTTCCTCCCCTTGCTAAAGCAAGGGG